>DATLXY010000282.1:0-5681 GCA_035575335.1 Nitrososphaera sp.
AAGCAAGGTACACATGCGGCAGTAACTCCAGCCTCAATCATCGCTACCTGTCGCAATAGACCTTGTACCCGGAGATGAGCATGAAAGCAGAAGAAGGTTATTCACTCTGCTAAAGAATATAGAATCCCAGAGCTACCAGAAGATCCCACGGAGCAGACAAGCGGGTTTACGCCGACAACAAGTATACACCATACTCCGCGTGTAATGATATGATGTACCCTGCCGCCAGGGGTGTGTATATGTATTGCAGCACGCACCAAAGAACCTGCAGGCAGGAAGAAGAGACCGGCAAGACCTCGCATGTTTGACAATGAAACGTACAGCCGCCGCATCAGGAGCAGCGTCGAGACGTTCTTTAGCTGGCTTAAGAGCTTCAGAAGGGTTCAGACAAGCTACGACAGGCTGGCTGGCATCAACGTATCGCGGTTTCCTGCAGTTAGGGTGCTATAATATTTATGGAGGTTCTAGATGAGTTCCACAATAATTCCGGCCACTTTTGAAACTGCTTGGAGAGTGTGGCACGAACCACTCGTAATCGCCAACTTCTGCAGCCTGGCGGCGAGAACTGGAGAGTCAAAGCATCGTTCTCAAGGTCGACCTAACGCAGTCACTGGCCAACTGGAAGATTTCTGGATGGACAGAAGCGAGGTTCTATCTGCACGACTGTCGTACACTGTAGCAAACAATAACAGGTCACCTCGGTAGAAAAGTCCGTGATATACTCCTCCCATCGCACGATCACCACACAATGTAACTATTAATAACTAGCGAGGAGTACTCTCGCGTCATATGAAGGCTGCACGCATAATCAAGACAAAAGAACCGCTCGAGATCAAAGACATAGACATTCCAAGACCAAAGAACGACCAAGTCCTTGTAAAGGTTCAAAGCGCAGGCGTATGTCATAGTGATCTGCATCTGTGGGAAGGCGGTTATGCCGGTCCGCAGGGTATTTTCATGAAAGTTGAGGACCGAGGGGTAAAGTTTCCTCTCACTCCTGGCCATGAAATAGCTGGCACTATTGAGGAGATGGGCGAGTCTGTCACCGGCTTTTCCAAAGGCGACAAGGTTTTGGTTTATCCATGGATCGGCGAGGGCACATGCCCTGCGTGCAGAGTAGGTGAAGAGAACGTCTGTGATGCCCCGCGCAGCTTGGGCGTGTACCAGGACGGCGGTTATTCTGAATTTGTGCTCGTGCCAAGCCACAAATACTTGGTCAGGTTGCACGGGCTTGACCCCGATTCTACGGCATCACTTGCGTGCTCTGGTCTCACAGCATATACTGCGGTCAAGAGAGCGCAGTCCCAGCCAGGAGAAACTCTCGTAATAGTGGGTGCAGGCGGGCTAGGGCTCATGGCCATTCAGATCGCCAAGGCAATCAATAACGCTAGGATTGCGGTCGTGGACATTGACGACAAAAAGCTGGCGGAGGCAAAGAGGTTGGGGGCCAATGAGGTTATCAACTCCGGGACTGTGGACGCTGCCAAAGGAATCAAGGACATTACAAATAACCTGGGCGCAGAGGCAGTCATAGACTTTGTAAACAGTACCAAGACGGCGCCTAACTCGCTCAACATGCTGAGAAAGAGGGGTCGACTAGTCATGGTCGGCCTGTTCGGAGGTTCGCTTGAGCTTAATTTACCGCTTGTGCCGCTACGGGCATTCACTCTGACCGGCGCGTACACTGGCAAGTATGCCGATCTTGTGGAGATGGTAGAGCTTGCAAGGATGAACAAGATCCAATCTGTTGTGTCAAGAAAATTCACGCTAGATCAAGCAAACAATGCGTTGGAAGAGCTGAAGGCAGGCAGGATAATCGGAAGGGCAGTCATTAACCCCTAGACTGCCAGTGCCTTTTTTCGAATGTTACCATCTCGACATGGCACTACTTTTATGAAATCCGTTCCACACCTTTAGTCCATCATTTCTTTTCATATTTTCAAGAACTGGTGCATAACCCGGACCGAGTGCCTCTTCTAATAGCTTCCTGATCGGCTCTTCGCCCTTGAACATCCATACCCACTCGTCGTATACAACCCTTGGCTCCGAGAAGAGCATCGCAAACGGGCTGCGCCCCACCTTCTTCATGAAATAGTACTCGGTCATGCTTACAAAGCCAGGACCAAATATCGAATCACCTGCCTCGATGATTTTTTTCCTCACTGTCTTGTATGTATCGAGTGCGGATTCGGTGCTTTCCTGTGCTTCCATGCTGCTGCAGACACGGCTTTATTATTAAAACAGTCGCATGTTTTTTATTCTACATACTTCTAGCATGGAAATGTCTCAGCAATTTCTGATCCTCTTATAAGTCTTAAAAGCTGAGATTTACTGTGGCGAATGAGAACAAAACTAATGACCTTCCTTATGAAGAAACCCTAGACAGACCGACCTCGGAATCTCCAGCTGAAGTCACAGTTACAGAAGAGAGGGCTGTAATAACAACCTCCTCTCCTTCCGAGGCCGGGAAATACAAAGTTGAATCCGTAGAGCTGGTTGAGAGTCCCGAGGAAGAATCCGTTTCTGGTCGTGCCAGAGAGGCGGCCAGATCGTTAAAAGAACTTATCTATTCTCTTGGTAGAAAGACAAAAGAGGTCACAGAAGAAAAAACCAGAGAGCTGAAAGCTCACTCAGCCGATGCCGGAGCAACGACGGACGCAAGGGACATCCAGCATCTTGGCAGTAACGTCGAAGGTCTAATCACAGTTTTCGAGGATACCATGACTGAGATACGCAAGGAGCCTTACGAAGAGCAGGAAAAGCTGCTTGTCGGCTACAAGAAGCTACTAGAAGAGCAGATAAATGTAATCGATGCAAGGTTGGCCATGGCCAAGCGTCTTAAGCCGGGCGCCTGACCATGACCTTAAGACTCCACTAATTTTGTTTGATGCTGCTATTCCTATTCGACCAACAGCTTGCTGGTAATGTCCTTTACCATGACAGATTTTATGTTGACGAATTCCTTGATGCCAAACTCTGACAACTCTCTTCCTATCCCTGATTTCTTGATACCACCGAAAGGAAGGCGCGGGTCTGACCTTACCATTTCGTTAATAGAGACAATGCCACTTTCTATCCGACGCGCCAGTCTGATTCCTCGGTCAATGTTGGCAGTCCAGATGCTTGCCCCCAGTCCAAATTCCGAGTTGTTTGCTTCCCTTATTGCTTCTTCCTCGTTGTTCACGATGATGATCGGAGCAGCGGGCCCAAACACCTCTTCCTTCACCACATCCATGCTGTGGTTGACATTTGAGATTATTGTTGGTTCGTAGAAGAAGCCCTCACGATTTACTGGCCGGCCGCCAGTCAGCACCTTACCTCCTTTGGTTACCGCATCTTCTACCTGCTTGGCAAGTGCCTGCCGCTGACTGTCCCTGACAAGAGGACCTACTGTTGTCTTTGGATCAAGTGGATCTCCAAGGACTTCCGCCTGTGTGTTTTCCACAAATAGTTTTGTGAACTTGTCAGCTATTTCTTTTACAACGATAAAGCGCTTGGCTGCTATGCAACTCTGACCAGTGTTCAGCAGCCTAGACTGGGTCGCCATATATGCAGTCTGGTTCAGGTCGGCATCTTCGAGCACGATGAACGGGTCACTCCCGCCAAGCTCTAACACAAATTTTTTCAGATCCTTTGAAGCAAGCTCGGCTATGCGCCTGCCAGTGTTGACGCTGCCTGTGACGGAGACTGCATCAACTTTTGCCTGTACAAGCGCTTCACCCGCACGATAGTCGCCGATCACTGCCTGAAAGACGTTCTCTGGAAAACCCGCGTCTGCAAAGACTTGCTCCAACTTAACTGCGCTTCCTAGGCATACGCTTGAGTGCTTCAGCACAGCCACGTTCCCGGCAGTGAGGGCCGGTACTGCAAATCTCATGACCTGCCAGAAAGGAAAGTTCCAAGGCATGATGCATGCCACTACTCCAAGTGGCTCAAATGAAACAAAGCTCTTCCGAAACTCTGTGGGGATTATTTCATCCCGCAAGAAGACCTCTGCATGCTCTGCGTAATAATCGCAAACCCAAGCACACTTTTCGATCTCGGCGTACGACTGCCTGATCGGCTTGCCCATCTCCTCTGTTATTAGATGAGCGTACTCTTCACGGTTTTTCCTCATTACTCTACCGAGCCTGCGCATGTGTTCGGCCCGTTCAGCAATGTCCAGCTTTTTCCATTTCTGAAAAGCGTCCCTCGCATCCCTGACATGCTTGTTGACCTCCTCAGGCGTTGCGTTGTCATATGACGCAATAACCTTCCCCGTGGCAGGGTTGATTGTCTCGATCTTGGGCATAGAACAGCTACGCACTTTCACACTAATAAATTGACCAAAAAGTCCCGCGGGCAGGATTTGCCCCAACACCGGCTTTCTGCCGGTTTTGTTTGAGCCTGCGACTCTTCGGTCACTGCTTTGTGCGCCCGATAGGCTGATTCACGTGGTCAGCTACTGAGAAGCCGACATCTACAGCCGAAAGCTCTACCAGGCTGAGCTACCGCGGGACACCTGCGTTTGGTGTAAGAATGATATATAATCGTGGCGTCAAAGATACTTGGCGACGTCGAGGGCAAAGTAGGAGATAATCCTGTCCGCGCCTGCCCTCTTTATTGACGCGATTGACGAAACCTTCCAGTCTTCTTCTTCTATTAACGCCTGCATGGCCGCAGCCTTTATCATGGCGTACTCTCCGCTGACGTTCTGGACTGCGATGGGAACCGTGAACCTGTCCTTTATCATCCTTACAAGATCCAGATAAGCAAGAGCTGGTTTTACCATGACCATGTCAGCTCCTTCGTTAATGTCCGTTTCTATTTCCCGGATCGCTTGGCGGGGGTTTGCATACGACACTTGGTATGCGGACTTGTCGAGTCGCGACTTGGCCTTCCTTGCAAATGCAGCCAACCTGAACGGAGTGTAGAGTGACGAGGAATGTTTGGCAGAATAGGAGAGTATCGAAGCCTTCAACCCACGCGCATCAAGCGCGCTTTTTATCGCATTTACCTGACCGTCCATCATTGATGATGGAGCAACTACATCCGCGCCGGCCTCTGCGTGGCTTGCAGCGATCTTGGATAATACTTCAAGAGTCGCATCGTTATCCACGACACCGCCTCTCTTTGTAATTATGCCGCAGTGTCCTGTCAGGTTGTACTGGCAGACGCAGACGTCTGTGACTACTTTGACAGAGGTACCAAATACCGACTTGATCGTCCTGGTAGCCTTCTGCACCACCCCATTTTCGTCAAACGCTTGCGATCCTTGGTGGTCTCTGGTTCTTGGAATGCCAAAGAGAATAACGGAGGAGATCCCTGCGTCTAATATTAACTGGGTGTGATCCTCGATCTTGTCGACGGGTGTAACCGATATGCCTGGCATGGACTCTATCTGGTCAGGCCGTTCTGATACGAATACTGGAAAGATAAGATGGCTCTTGCGTAGTCCAACCGAGGCAAACATTTCTCGGTACCATTCTTTCCGGTCACGCTCGAGCCGCTGCATTGGCTGCTGATAATTGTCTGTTGCGAATATATGTTTTCAATGCAAAAATCGGTCGTGTTAAGTTAGGGATTTTGGTTGTTTGTTGACGGAACTACAGATGTGGTTGTTCTCCAACATTCTATATTGAGATGTACGAACGTGAAAGAACGTCCACGGAACTGATTATGTACTCACTGTATTTGTACTT
>DATLXY010000283.1:0-7086 GCA_035575335.1 Nitrososphaera sp.
AGTTGACTCGATCTCTTCTGGCGTGGCGGGCAAGCATAGACAGGGCGGTCAGTCAGCAAGGAGGTTCGAGCGTTTGAGGGAAAACGAGCTTAATGAATACTACCACCGTGTAGCCCACTATGCTAAACAGATCTTTATCGACCAGTACAATGTCAAGGGTCTGATTGTTGGTGGGCCAGGGCCGACCAAGGAGAATTTCTTGAAAGAAGAATATCTTGACTACCGTCTGCAGAAGGCCGTGATAGCCACCATAGATTCATCTTATTCCGGAAATGAAGGCGTTAGAGAGCTTATCGAGAAGGCACAGAAAGACGGGATTCTTCAGGAATATCGTGTGATGGAAGAAAAGCAGCTGGTCAAGAAGTTCATGGGCGAAGTCCACTCTGGCAGGGGCCTCGGGATATACGGGATACACGACGTCATCAAGAACCTCGAAGGCGGCGTAGTCGACATGTTGCTGGTAACAGATGACATCACTTATGTTAGGCTGGAATTCAGATGCAAGACATGCAACACCTTGCAGACCAAAATAGTCGACAGATCACAGATGATGGCCACTAAACAGGAATACACGAAACAGTGCCCCTCATGCCAAGGTACAGACATTGAAGTGGCTGAACAAGATATCGTCGACTACCTTAACGAGCTGTCCACTATGACTGGCGCCAAGCTCGAAGTCATTTCTGGAAAGACCGAGGAGGGCTTACAACTTGCAAGCTTGGGGAGGATAGGCGCCATATTGCGCTACAAGCCCACTACATAGGTTTGCAGTGGCATTCAGCAATATCTTTGAAGCAGCCGGTGCAGACCACAAAAGTATTACAGCCCATTGGAGTACATGCCTCAAAAGCCCCAGAGTCTCTGCCACACCTGCACTTTTCCATTGTGAACGTCACAAGCTATAAACAATATCTATCTTGCGGCAAGGAGTGAATGGCCCCTACATCCCGCCCGTGGTGCAGTCATACGGCAAAACGAATCGTGTCCGGCGGCTACCAGAATGTTCTCAACAAGTATTAAATAAAGGTAAGCAATACCAGCTTTTGGGAAAGATGCCTACCGAACTGAAGGTTCATCCGTCATTCTTCAGAGAATTTGCTACCAAGACATGGGTCTCGCCTACCGAAATAGTCAAAGAGCTAGTAGAGAATGCTTTTGACGAAGACGCTACCAGGGTTCTTGTCACAGTTCTGAGCAACGGATCGATTGCAGTTGAAGATGATGCCGGAATGGACCAGAACGGCATGGAAAAGTTCCTGCTTTTGGGCTCGCCACATAAGAGGGTGGAATCGCTCTCTCCGAAGCTAAAGAGAATAAGAACTGGCAGGTACGGCACCGGAAGGTTGTCTTTTCTTACTTCCTTTGACAGGATGAAGATCAGAACAAAGCGTGGTAGCTTCGTAAAGTCAATAGTGATTGACAGTAATGTTTTGGAAAGGTTGCACACAGGTAACGCCAAACTGGAAGAGGTGAAAGAGCCGGCACTCAAGCGCGACGGTACCGAGCTGTTGATAACTGGTGCAAAGATCGCAGTTGACGTTTCCAAGATAATAAAAGAGATCCGCAAGCTGGCGATATTGAGGCAACCAATGTTCGACGTGTACATCAAGACAGCGGATAAGTTCAAGGAATGGAACTTTGATGGCGCACAGCTTATTCGGGCACCAGATATTCAGGGCCATCGCATACCTGTAAACCTCGATGGTGGAAGAATTGTTGGGGAAATTATCATTGCGCGCAGACCTCTCACTGACGAGGAGCGCGGCATCGCAGTAATGGTTGGCAATCACATTGTCACACGAAGCAACTTTGGATTTGACACAAAACTCAGCCGAGTCACCGGTTATGTAAGGTGCGATTCTCTGACTACCAGGTTTGCAGACAAGTCTGCCTTGATTGAAGACGACGAATATGTCAAGTTTAACCAGGCAATGAAGACGTTTGTGATTGACACCGTTATTCCAAGCCTGACCGAGTACGAGGATGTCTTGATAACAAGAGAAGAGAACAAGATTTATCGCGAAATTGATAAGGTTCTTGGTCAGGCAATGGTAGAAACGCTCGAACTCGAGGAGGAAGTGCAGGGTTATGAGATGGTGGAGGTTAAAGAACGAGTGAGGACAATCCAGAAAGATAAAGATGATGATAGACGCAAGGAGCGTGCGCAGTCGCGCCAAGAAGAGGTCAAACCAATTGTTGCATCAAGCTCTGGGATGTCCAAGCCCGGCCACTTACGTCAGCAGCATACCGTAACCGAATCCGGCATTATCTATGACGAAGGGGAAGCTCCTGAAATTGCTGGTGAAGTTGTCAACACTGTGGAGGAAGCACAGGCCAACGGGACGGTAATCAGGACAAAGACTGTTCGAAAACCCATATTGAAAAAGACATTTGCACTCAAGAGGATCGGATATAAGGTTATACCATATGAAGACGAGACCGATTCGCGCTATAGTTTTACCACGGATAACATTGTGTTTGTGAACAAAGCTAATCCCACCTACAAGGCTGAGGCGTCGAGGGGCGACGAGTTCTTGATGAGGCATGTGATCAGCATTGTTGCCGAGGCTATCGCGCAGCAGAAGCATCCCGAAGGAAAAGAGGCTCTGGAACTGCAGAATAGGCTGGTTGCAGAAGCGATAAGGATTCACGATGCCAGCGTACTGAAACACTGAGGTATTCACATAATAGAAACGACTAAATCTAACTGCAGAGTCGATTTAGATATGGCGTTTGAATTTATGCCCGGCGCAACAGTGGTTGGCATTTCATTTGATAATGGCGTCATCCTGGCCGCTGAAAAGAGAGTATCATTTGGCAACTTTGTGGTAAACAAGAACATCAAAAAGACTTTTCCTGTAACGGACTATGTCGGAGCCGCGTGCGCAGGTATGGTTGCAGATATGCAGGTATTGGTAAGACAAGTAGAAGCCCTCGCCAAGATCCGCAAGCTCGAAACCAGACGCGAAGTTGCTCCGAACTCTATTGCAAAACTAATGTCTGTCATTATGTTTGAACGCAGGTATTTTCCACTCTTGACGCAGGTCATTGTAGGAGGAATAAACAGCAAGCCTGAGATCTATACTCTAGACCCGCTCGGATCTGTTCTCCCCGATGAATATGCAGCAGTTGGAACTGGCGCAGAAATGGCACTCGGTATTATGGATGCAGAGTTCAAGCCGAACATGACTGAAGAAAAGGCAAAAGAGCTGGCAATCAGAGCGATCAAATCTGCAATCCAGCGCGATGCGGCAAGTGGCGACGGGATTGATGTTCTGATAATCTCGAAGACTGGCCAAAGGGAGGAGACAATACCTATCCGCAACGCCTAGATTTCTTTATAGGCTTTCCACATTTTGTCGCTAATGTAGTGCAGATTGTCTATAACATAGCCTTTTGTCATCGATTTTGCAGACTCGCTGTCTTCAAGCGCAATACCTACTGCAAGGCTTTTTCCATGCATCTGATCTCTAACAACGACAATTTCTCCCTTCTTGAATGAATCAAAATTGGTGATGCCCGGACGCATTACCTTGGCGCCGTTGCACACAAATTTGACCGCACCCATGTCCACAGTGACAGATGGGAAGCGCTGAAGAATCTCAGGCTTCACTGCCAAGAACGGAATGATGATTTCATTGTCATTATCATTATTACGTATCTGCACTGCAAAAACACTCTCGTCTGCAACCAGAAGGCGCCTGCCCAGTTCTACTTCGAAGACCTTGATGCTCTTTACCTTCGGAACCGCGTCCCGCGGCCATGCTGAGCTTATCTTCTCCAAAAGAGCCGCAGTTTCACTCTTTGAAAGCACGAAGGTCTTCAGATGATTCTCGTGATCAAGAGGTATGCGACAATATTAATTTGTTCCAGACTGATTCTAAGATTTATTATAATTCTACCAAAGATAATTCTGTATGCAATATCGAATCGTGAAGGAGCCCGTGTTGATACTTGAGATCTACCTACCCTCCTGTGAAAAGATTACCGCCTAATCAGGCGCAATGGTCTATATGAAAGAAGACATTTAGATGAAGACACGAACGCGTGAAGGTAGTTTCTTCAAAAAGATCGCGACTGTCCTAGACGGCGAATCTTTCTAAACGACTATATCGCCAATGGCGAATGTACGATTGGCCTTACAGGACCTCCAGTTGACGATATTATGCGCGTAGAGCTTAAGATCAGAAATGACTTCATCGTACAGTCAGGATCATACGCCGCATCGACACCACGCGTACGTCTTGACACCCAGTGGCAGGGCTTTACAAAGGGTTTTTTGGAAGCGAGTTTTTTTATGCTAAAGGCTTCCTGTCAACGTGATATGTTCATGAACGCGTACGGTGGAATAATCCGCCAGCAGCTTACAGCAGGAGAAAAAATGATGATTGACAATTATCATCTTGTAGCATTAAGCAACTAGGATGAATATCGCGTAACCAAGGTTGAGGGCTGGAAACCATCATACTTGGTGGCGAAGGTCTTGCAACGGAAGTCGCTGGGCCCGGATCGGGCTACTTTCATACAAATAAACAAATAATAACATACGTGAGTTGATAGAGCTGCTCGGTCTAAGTCAGGGAACAGAAACAACGTCTAGGTCTGGCGTATCATTTGGAGGACTTAAAATCGGTTGGATGTCAGGTGTACACCAACGCGCGTCCTCAGTCACATATTAGTGTGAGTTATAATTTGCCAGCAGTCAAGGCAGTACTCGCCGTTTATTTGAAAGATTTCCGCAGGTCTCAATTTGCAATGGATACATACGGCTTCATCGGTCTCTGCAATTCCTTCATTTTGAAGCGTTTGTATTGTTAAAAGCTGCATAATCTTATTGTGGAAATTATAGGGTGAGTTGCAATATTTATACCTATTTTTACTAATGCTAATATCTTGACCTTTGCTTTTCTATCGACTAATCAGGTTCACACAAAAGCAGTATGCGACAGTCCTCCTTACTGCAGGTCTCCTGAACAACACTTCGTAATTGCTCCATCATATTTAGCTGCTGTGAAATTTGTATCATTAGAATCCATGCCATTGCGGATGGTGTGACATGTAGTTCTGTGCTTGAACCAGCAACATATTGGTCTACTCTGTCC
This sequence comes from Nitrososphaera sp., assembly GCA_035575335.1. GTDB lineage: Archaea > Thermoproteota > Nitrososphaeria > Nitrososphaerales > Nitrososphaeraceae > Nitrososphaera. Next base: position 5,103 of record DATLXY010000283.1, read on the forward strand.
GTTAACGTCTTGGTGTTAGCTTTCGATGTCCGGATCTCGATAAGTTCAGCCGATCTCCTCTCCAAAGGAACTATCAAAAAGTAAACCCGCGTCAGCTAAACGTTGTATCTCTTATCTCAATAAGGTCCCGCAATACTGCACTTGCAGTTTCCATTCCACCAGCGCCGCGCCCTATTATTGTCTGTTGACCAGAATGTTCTGATGAGAATGTCACTGCGTTCAGAGTACCGTTTACGCAGATTGGGTCAGACTTTGCAACTTCAGTCGGCTCGACAGTCAATCTCCTGCTATCGCACGATGCTATTAGCTTTATTGCATTTCCTTTCTGGGCCGCATCTTTCACATCAGATACTGATACGCCTGTAATCCCTGTGCACTTCACATCCTTCATGGTGACTTTCATCCCCATTATCCAATTTGCCATGATGACTAGCTTTGCGGCGGCATCAAAACCATCAACATCGAGTGATGGATTTGCTTCTGCATAGCCCTCTCTTGTAGCGTCTTGCAGAGCGCTTTGGTACGTCAGTCCTTCCGACATCTTGCTCAGGATATAGTTTGTGGTTCCGTTAAGTATTCCTTTGAAAGATGTAATCCTATCTCCTTTTAGACAACGCTTTGCAAACTCTAGGATTGGTGTCCCTCCCCCCACCGTCCCACTGAATCTGAGCATCACACCATTATAGTTTGCAAGCTCTATAAGCGATGGAAATGCGAGCGCTAGTGGACCTTTGTTCACGGTGATTACGTGCTTCCCTGTCCTCATAGCTGTTATTATGTGAGAAGTCCCTGGCTCTCCGTCAGTCAGATTGGTTGGGGTGCATTCGAGCACAACTTCAGCGTCCACATTCTCTATTATCTGCAACGGGCCGAACTTATTGTCGTTCCTTTTGTCATACTGCCCTACCGTACCTCTTGTCCTCTTTACTTCGAGAAGCCTCTGAAGGTCGATCCCCGCGGGAGCCACCGCAGCGCCATCATTATCAACGCAGGCTACTATGCGGGGCTTGATCCCATACTGACTGTAAAGGTCGGCAGACCTAGACAGAAGCAGCTTGGCAAAGCTCTGCCCCACTACTCCAAAACCCACAACGATTACTCGCAACTTGGTTTTTAACGACGCGTGGGGTTAATAAAACTAGCATCGTTGACCATTAACGGGCTTACAATTAGGTCTTGGGTCCTAGGTAAACCTGCAAAATCCACACACAAATATCCATATTTTAGAAGGTAATGCCCCAAGATCTGAAGCAGCAAACAAAGTATAATTTCTGGTCAGTCATGCGTGCTGCATGCGTAAATCTAGTCCAATAGAATTAGCGGCTCTGTTAACAGGGTAAATCGTATAGCTAGGACTGTCCTAGCTTCTTTCATTGGGATATGAATAGAACCAGAACAGACCAAGCTGTAATCACATATGGCCTGTACTTGTATATTTCAATTCTAGGAGTTTCAGGCTGGCAGCGACAAATCCTTGGCACCGATTAAGAGAAGAGGAGCCACGTTGCAGTATGGAAATGGGTCCAGAAATACGCGGATTGTGCAGATAGATATCGTACAGACAGGCGCCTTGTAAGTACGATATTTTTGTCGACGAGACCTTGCTCCAGATAGATAGATAGACGGCGTTGACTACTGGCGCTGTGGATTGCATACTAACCACCTGCAATGAATACGTGTCTGGCCATGCCCATCTCACGTGAGAGAATAGTTTTCGTGTGCTATACTACTACTGCCACTTCATCAAGCAGCTGTAGAAGAGGAGAAGGTATGGCAGAAAGCCAGTATTCACACATATACATACGTACACATATACAGACGGCGCTCGATGGTACAACGGGGCCTGCAGCGGGTGGCTGCGCCTGCGCCATTATGTATATGGTACTGAACTAAAGAAGAAGAAGAACCTGATGGAGTGGTTTATCCAGCAGGCCAAGGACAGGACAGATGCTTCGACGACCACTTTCCATGCAGAAAGAGGAAT
>DATLXY010000284.1:0-2931 GCA_035575335.1 Nitrososphaera sp.
CAGAGGAAGAGGCGGTCGAGGTGGTCAACATTATGCCAACATCTCTCGAGGAGCTGAGAGCGTTTACCTTTGGGTGGAAAAAGCTTATTCTCACAGAGACGCTGGACAAGATGTTGAACATTCTGAAGGAAGGCATCCAAAGTTAAATACCCACTCTAACATATAGGGATTGAACATTGTCAGGACAACCACCGTCCACACAACATGCTGGATCGTCTGGCCATGCTTCAGATCACGGCCAGCCTAGGAAATACGAAGAGTATGCCTACGTACTTGACTACACCCCCAGAGGTAAATCAATAACTGTGAGAGGCAGAGAGGGCGTCATAATCCAAGCGATTGGCGAGGAGCGACTGACGCTGCTTGAACTGCTAGGGGTACCGAATGTGACGGTGGAGCTTGGTGAACGCCTGTACATCGGACGAGAGGGTCGAGACAAGGTAGCAAGTGTACTTGGCAGACTAGAATATAACGACATCTCGCAGGCGGCTAAAAACGAGCTGCCAAATATCGTTGAGAAGATAGTGGTTAGTAATGAAAAGCGATTTGTGGATTACATCAACATGTCGCAGCCGATAACCCCGAGGATCCATGCACTGGAGCTCATCCCCGGTATCGGCAAGACCTATATGATGACGATAATCAAGGAGAGGGACAAGAAAAAATTCGAGAACTTTGCGGATCTCCAGAACAGAGTAGGTCTTCGAGATCCTGCCAAGCTCGTGGCAAAGAGGATCATCGAAGAGATAATGGGGCAGGCCAGAATGAACCTTTTTGTACGAAAGTAATTGCCAAAGGTCAGCATCACCCGTTCGCTTGGTCAGCACATGCTTGTTGACAGGCACGTCCTTGCCAAGATCATAGATGCCGACAGGATCGACAGGGAAGAGATAGTGCTTGAGGCAGGGTCAGGGCAGGGAATCCTCACCGCGGAGCTCTGCAAAGCTGCAAAGAGAGTCATTTCATTCGAGGTCGACAAGAGACTATACAATCAAGCCAAGGCGCGGCTGCAATTCCAGAACCTAGTCCTCGTAAATGCCGACCTGTTCAAGAAGAGGAGCATCGATTTTGATGTATTTGTTTCAAACCTTCCTTATTCGCGGAGCAGGGACGCCATTGAATGGCTTGCGACACAAAGGTTCAACAGGGCAATAGTGATGGTGCAACGGGAATTTGCAGACAAGCTTGTCGCAAGTCCCGGCAACGAAAACTATCGAGCAATATCTGCCCTAGCTTCTTACTGCTTTTCCATCGAAAAACTGTTCAAGGTAGGAAGGCAGGCGTTTGAGCCTCCGCCAAAGGTAGAGTCAGTAGTCATAAGGCTGACTCCTGTCAATACCGTAACCAGAAGAACAGTAGGCAACCTCAACCTCCTCTTTTCAAAGAGAAATAAGAAGGCTTCCAGTGTAGCAGCTGAGGCCGGCATTACCGAGGCGGACTTCGGAGACAAGCGAGTAGACCATCTTGCGCCCGCAGATGTTGTCAGGATTGCGGAAGGGATGAAGGGATGAGGGATGATAGTGTGAAATTGTACTTCCCATCCGACGATACTTTTCTTCTTGCCGACTGCATAAATCGGTACAGCGGAGGGTGGGCGTTTGAAATTGGAGTGGGCTCAGGCGTTTTGCTCAATTTGCTCGAAAAAAAGTTTGCACATGTAGCAGGCTCTGACATCGACTTGCAGGCACTGCTGCATTGCCGCAGCAGGACAAGCGCCATGCTTGTCTGCTGCGATGCGGCCTCGGCGATCACCGGAAATTTTGATTTGATAGTGAGCAACCCGCCATACCTACCCGATGACAAGATTCGAGACCCGGCGGTCCATGGGGGGCCTGCGGGGATTGAAACTACAATCCGTTTTATAGAATCCTCATTGCCGCTGCTCGCCCCGCGGGGCAAGATGCTGTTTGTAGTGTCGTCTCTTGCAGATTCATCTGCTCTTGACAAACTGGTAGAGGAGAAAAAGATGGTCAAGAAAGTGGTAAAGGAAAAAAGGTTATTCTTTGAGACACTTTCGGTTATCGAGCTGAGCCTAGCTGATCTCACTTATTCAACAGCTTGCTCGCACGCAATGCGATCTGATCAGCCATCTGCGATAGTGTAGCATTTCCGCCCAAGTCGTACGTCACGTACTTATTTTCGTTGATCACGTCTTCTGTGGCCTTGAATATCGCCTCGGAGATATGCTTCTCTCCGAGATATTCGACCATCCAGGCTCCCGACAATATGGTAGCCACCGGGTTGACCTTGTTCTGGCCCGCGTACTTGGGCGCGCTGCCGTGGGCAGGCTCGAACATTGCGTATTTTTCACCATAGTTGCCAGAGTAGACGTTGCCAATCGAGCCAACGTGGCCTGAAGCACATTCTGACACAATATCCATGAAAAGGTTGGTGCTCAGCAGAACGCTCTTGTTGAATCTTTCAGGGTTCTTCACGAGCTGCTGCGTCATATTGTCGATATAGTATTCCTCGACTTGGATATTCTTGAACTGCTTTTGTGCAGTCTCAACCGCGGCCCAAAATATGCCGTCTGTCTCTTTGAGGATGTTGCGTTTTGTGATAGCGTAAACCTTGTCAAAGCCCCTGCTCTTGGCTACTTCAAACCCTGCCTTGGCTACGCGGTCGCAGCCCTTCTTGGTGATCTTGCGTATCGCAACGGCCGATTCGTCACTGGTCTTGAATTCGATGCCCGCATACAGACCTTCCGTGGCTTCACGCACGCATACAAAGTCAAGCTGCCGCTCTGCATTCTTGTAGGTCTTGATCGGTCGGACATTTGCAAATAGCTCGAACTTTTGGCGGATACTCACTGCCACACTGCGTGGTGCATTTGGCGCTGGTACTGTGGTGGTCGGACCCTTGAAGCAGGCGTCGGATTTCTCCAGAAGCTCCCATACCTCCGGTGATATATACGAGTTACCGCCGTTCTTC
>DATLXY010000285.1:0-2194 GCA_035575335.1 Nitrososphaera sp.
ACATCCGGGTCTGGTTCTGTCCCGTACAGGCGTTCCAGTTCTGCTGCCCTCCTTTCAAGAACCATGTCTCAGATGACAGGGAGAAGCTGATAGCTAGCTGTTCCTGTCGTCAAGGACGGATGATAAAAATGAAAAATGGCAGAAGCATATCAGCACACTTGTGCTAGTTGGTATGGATTATCAGAGAAATTGAACTCTCTGTATCTATTATTGTTCTTTTACCTATTCATTGAATGATGACCATTGTCATCCATGTCAAGAAAGCATCTTGGTGAGCATGGTAGTGGCTATGGCATGTCACCGCACCTAAAGGGAGTCGGCCTTAGCATCCTGGTAATCGGACTGTCTTTGGCCGCCATAGTTATCATCTGGGCAACGATAGGCGTCCATGGACCAACCTTTTCTGCCGACGTCATGCAAGAACAGCAATCAGAGCTGCGTGAGCGCTATGGACTCCCGCCAGAACCAAGATGGAGTCCAGAGCAGCTTGAAATTCCGCCCTCTCTGAGAGACATTGCAGGGTCAGGTACGTCAATTGCGGATGAAGGCGGTAACAACAACAGCAGCCAAACGTCCGGGAATACACGATCCAATTGACAAAAGTGAGGTCGCAATCCACCTGACGCCAATAAGCGCAAGACTAATCAGGAATTAATGAGTGCACCTTTAGATTGACAATCCGGCAACTCACAGGTGACCGCAAAATCAAATATAAATAAGGTGAGGTACATCCCTCTTATTCGTATTACGCTATCAGATCACAGGGATATCGATCCATTTTCTCCTGCTACCTTTACAACGTTGGGATGCCATTTACGATGATATTCGTCGTGGATGGTGTGGATGGGAACCAAGCTCTTCGATTTTGTTCCCTCGATAACCTTCTTTATTTGGTTTCCATCGCCGTGTCCTGAGACATGTGTACGATTCCACTGGTCCTCACTAGAAATTAGTTTCAGGTGTACCATCCACCGCTTTATCCTTTCCTCGTCAAGCTTCATTTCATCATCGAATGGCTCGGTGGATGACCGGATATAGCTTGAACCCAGCTCCGGTCTGATATCGATTAGGTTGAGAAGCTGAAAATCATTGCAGTAGAATATCAGATCTCTTTGCTTGGCCCTGACATCTCTGTAGTTGACGGCATTGTCATATTCCAGAAATTCCTTCTCCCATTTCTCGTAATCTTCCAGGATCTGCTTTTCAGTCCAGACAGACCTGTCCCTGTCAATGAGCCCCCACCCCTTTCTGGGTAGGAATATCTTGATTCTCTTGTCGTCGGGCCGGGGATAGATCTTCTTCCACATTTCCGATGTCTGAAAGAGCTTTAGAAGGTATGCCTGCTTCAGGTCTATCACCAGATCCCTCCCTGACTCCTTTGCCGCGTTGTAGAAGGAGAGCAGCCTGTCAAGATCACGGGTGGGATAACTGCATACAACCAAGTTTTTCGTCTGATTGACTATTTTCTTTACATCTTGCTCAACCTCGAACTCCGTCTCTGAATGAGTCTCCTGTATCCTAGTGCCTTCGCACAGCAGGTAGTCCAGCTCGGACTCGCTACACCTTTCAACAAATCTTTCAGTGTCCGACCCTCTTCTCCCGTGAAAGCGCAGATCCGCGGTGTAGCCCAGCGAGGCCTTGGAGGTGTGGAGGATAAACCCGCTGACGCCGGGAATGGAGTGGTCCACAGCGAGCGGCTCAACCTCGATTGAATCGATCATGAGCCTTTTGCCGCTCTCTAAGACCTTTATCGGACGCTCCAGCACCTCGCGGTGCTTGTCGTCTTTGGCTCTGCTCTTTGTGCCGTCACGGTTGTCATAGAGTTTGAAATTCTCCTTGTATGTGATGTATTCGCTGCTACCCCCAGTGTCCTGAAAAACTTGCATGACCAGCTTTGTGGCCTCGGTGCAGTAGATTGGAATGTCTGGCCGCAGGTAGTGAATGTAGGCAGCATGGTCGACGTGTGCGTGCGTTAGCAGGACGGCATCAAATGCAGTCTCCTTTTTGTCATCCCCGAAGTTAATGTGGCGAGTGTAATCGCGACGGTAAAGCCCCTCCAGGTTTGGGAGCAGCCCGAACTCAAGCAGGTCCCCGATGCCGTTAAGGGTTCTGGGCTGGAGGAATTCAGAGAAGTAGCTATTGGCCTTGGTCATCTGCATGCCAAAGTCAAGAAATACACGGGTGCCCTTGTCTT
>DATLXY010000286.1:0-2660 GCA_035575335.1 Nitrososphaera sp.
GCGAGCTTTCCTTGTTTGTCCTCAGCCCCATTAGAGAGTTTGAAAAAACCGCCGCATTGCTTTCTGCAAAGCTGACTGCAGACCCCCTTTCTGGCAAGTCGAAAACTTCGTATGGCGTACAGGTAAACGATGGCACAACTCCCATTTTTTCGTATGATTCGACAATGCTTCTCTGCTTTTCCTGAAATCTTTCCGATATACCTTCGGGGTGATCCCTATCATAGCCCATCGGGTTAATGGTCGTCTTGACCGCAACCTTGGCTGTCCTGCTGAACCTGTCAAGGAATTCTACTCCTGCGTCTCCAATGGTGTTATAGTTGACGCCAGACACGTGAGCCCATTTTATCTGCACGAGCCTTTGCGCGCCGGTGGCCTCTCCTATTGCCACCAGAATCCTGTATGCGGCTGCTAGCGCCTCGCCCTTATTACCGGCTAGCGCTTCTTCCTCATCCCTCGTGAGCTCCAAACAGCTACTATAATCTCTGTAATGACTATAAGAACCATTATGCAATTATACTCTCTACACGTAGCCTCTATCCGATGGCACCCAAGATCTCGATGGGGCGCGTTTTGAAAAGGATGGAAAGGGCGCTCAATCGCGAAAAGCCGCCGCGGCTTACCGCTCTCAGAGGACTCCAGATGGAAGAGCAAGGCGACCCTTTCAAGATCCTCATTGGGACGATCCTGTCTGCGCGCTCACGGGACGAGAATACAACCAAGGTCGTCAAGAAGCTCTTTTCGAGGTTCAAGACACCTCACGATCTAGCGGCAGCTGACATTGAGGAGATAAAAAAGATAATCCACAGCATCGGATTTTTCAACGTAAAGGCGGAACGTATCAAGCAGGTTTCACAGGCGCTGGTCAGCAAGTTTGACGGGCAAGTACCTTCAGATATAGACCAGTTGCTTGAGCTTCCCGGAGTAGGCAGAAAGACTGCCAATTGCGTGTTGGTATATGCATTTGACAAGCCGGCCATACCTGTAGACGTACATGTCCACAGAATCTCGAACAGGCTTGGGATCGTCAGTACCAAAACACCTGAGCAGACAGAGCAGGAATTGAGTAAGATTGTGGACCGTCGCTTGTGGACAAAGGTGAACGATACATTTGTTATGTATGGTCAGAATATCTGCCTGCCGGTGAAGCCGAACTGCAAGGTCTGCGACCTGAAAAAGATGTGCCGCTACTATTCCCTCTCTTCTTATTCTTCCTCTACCAGTTAGTCTTCCTTCCTCTTCTTGAAGATCAATAGCCCTGCTATCAGTCCGCCCACGCCCAACATGACTGCAAGCGGCACATAGTAGAGAGATGATTGTTCGAAGCTTCCAAACATCAGCTCAAAGGCGATGTTCCCGGCGTAGGCGTTGGCAGTTGTCTTGTTGGCATCATTGCCATACACAGCAATAGAGCTGAGCGCAAAGCCTTCGATCCCCAGTCTATCGACGACAGTCCTTCTACCGTTGGTAACCGTGACTCCGCCATTCTCTACGCTTGTGACCGTTATCGGAGAGTCTGTCGACCATCCGTTTTCCTCGTCATACATCCGTGCGTATCCTGTTTCCTCCGTGTTGAATGCTACCCAGTACCTCCTCGACTCACCCCCGTACATCACAAGCTCGATAAACTTCTCACTTGGAGGCGCTTCCTGAAACCTTATCACTGTCCTTGAGTCGTCACTTGGAACATATTCAAGATTGTTTGTTATGGTCATTATCCAGCTGGCATCTTTTGGCTCGTCAAAAGTGTATACCAGCGGGTTGTCTTCTCCTCGATTCGTTGCTTCATAAGGTAGGACGAACCTCTCTGTTCTGTCTGTCTTGAATTCCAGATAGTCTTGTTGCGCCCACGCCAAAGAGGGCAACAAAATCAAGAGCGAGAAACATACTACTGCGAACAGTCGACGCATTCAATGAAAACCGGCTCACCTTAGTAATATATTCGACTCGACGTCACCCCCGGCCGCCGCAAGCTTTGACATACAATCGTGTACCTATTTGGGACGGGATCGGGTTAAGACTAGGCTGATTGATTGAGATGCGACAAATGTCTGCCGTTTTGCTTCAAGTCCATCGACTGGGAATATTGTATGGTTGGTCGCCTTTTTTAGAGCCTTTTAGTAGCCGCCCGTCACCATACCTTTCGAATAAATTTAATGGTCAAAGCAAGTGGAACGGTCGTTCCAAGCATTCCTGATATATTGCCTACCGAAAGTAATAGATGGTAGTACAGATTGTATACTGATGCCGGTTCATTGTCCAGTAAGCAAGCTATAGTTGCATCGTTGTTCGCTTTGTTGCTCTTGGCTCTGCCATCCTACGCATCGGCACAGTCATTTACCGTTACTACTAACAAAAATATCTACACGGTTGACGAAAAGGTAGTATTTGTAGGTGCGATTCACGATGACGCGCCTGACGGATACGCCATCCACATTGTGGCTACGGGGACGGCGGGTAGCTGCATCGTGCAGCATATTTTGCCGGCCGCCGATAACTCCTTCATGTCAAGACCGATGGCGCTAGATAGATGCGGTATTGGACAAGTAACAGTGACGGCTTCATATGCAGAAGAAACAGCGACTTTCACGTTTATCATTTCTAATAGCAGCGCCGTTGATTCAAGAAACACGCTAGAGCTCCGCACTTTAAGGAATATCATA
>DATLXY010000287.1:0-5795 GCA_035575335.1 Nitrososphaera sp.
CAGTTTCGCCCTGTCAACCACTTTTCTCTCTCCTCCAATAACATATACGTCAAATTGCTAATTAAACTATATGCACACTCCTAGGTTTGAGAAGGTAAAATTGCCCAAGAAAAATGGGGTTTGCCTGTAGAGCACACGGTGGGGGAGCAGACGCCTTGATGGCCACAAGCCCTACAGGCCAATAGAAGTCGGATTTACTTACTTATAACCGTGGAAGCACCTTTAGGGGAGGGAGGGTGGCGTCGGCCTAGACCACCGCCTGAGGAAGTACAAGATTAGAAAGGTCGCGCCTACCGACAACGCAATGATAGCGGCGATCCAGACAGTATCGACTGTATTTGTCACAATATGGTATGAAAGAGGTAGGTTTTTAATAGATCGGAAACAACTTTGACCCAGCCAAATGCAAGTGAACGAGCGGCTTGATGAGATTGATAAAAAGCTGCTAAACGACATCCAGTGGGTTTTTCCTCTTGTAGAAAGGCCCTATCTAGAGATTGCACAAAAACACGGAATCTCCGAGGAAGAGGTCATGCGCAGGATATCGTCGTTGAAAGATATTGGACTCATCAGGCAGATAAACGCGATTTTCGACACACGAAGGCTTGGATACAAGAGTGCACTGGTTGCATTTTCAGTAAGACCCGATAAGCTTGAATCTGTTGCAGAAAAGGTAAATGAGCACCCGGGTGTCAGTCACAACTATGAGCGCAACCACGAGTACAACATGTGGTTTACACTTGCAGTCCCGCCCGGCGCCGATATGAAAAAAGACCTAGACAGAATGGCGGCACTTGACGGTGTCATAAAGTACAGAGTTCTCCCAACACTGAAACTCTACAAGATCGGTGTTAGGCTTGATATGGTAAACAACGACGAAGAGAAACCCAAACCGACCGACTCGGTGAAAGAGGCGAATCCAGAAAAGGTGCAGCTGACCGAGCGCGACAAAGAATTCATCCGCGAGCTCCAGAAGGACCTCCAGGTCGTACCAGAGCCATTCAAGGAACCCGCTAGCAACTTGGGAATAAGGACAGAGCAGTTGCTTGCCAAGGCTAAAGAATACGAGAAGAACGGAATCATGAGACGCTTTGCTGCTATACTGCGCCATCGTGAGGCTGGTTTTGTTGCTAACGGTATGGTCGTGTGGCATGTACCGGAAGACAAGGTCGACGAGGTCGGTTTCAAGCTGGCGGCCTTCCCACAAGTAAGCCACTGTTATAGGAGGCCGGTCTATCCAGACTGGAGGTTCAACCTGTTCAGCATGATACACGCAAGGACACTTGAGGCTGCCGAAAAAATGGCGGCCGAGATGTCTGAAGCGATTGGAATCAAGGACTATCAGATATTGTTCAGCTCACGCGAGTTCAAGAAAGAACGCGTGAAATATTTCGTCTAGCCCGCGCGCGCCCACTCGGCACTTTCCAGCTGCTGTAGTATTTTTTCCATGTCGCCGCTCTTGCGCAGGCAATCGTGTCTCATGCGTTCGAATTGTCTCTTCAGGTCATCCTCTTCTTGTTCAGAGAGCAATTTTCTTTGCTTAATATCGTTAAAGAACCTATCCTCTTTTGAGGTGTGATCCAAGATAAAGACGCAATAGGTCTTCAGGTAGCGCGCTAGAGGTTCTTTTGTATCTTTTCCCTGCAAGAGTTCTTCCAAGTGAATCCTCACTCTTTTCGCGATTCTCCTGCCGAACTCGTGCTCTATCACGAACTTGCGGATTTCTTCCGAATAATGATCCCTTCCCTCTGTTTGCGGGAAGTAGCTCTTTTCTTCCTTGCCATGGTGCAGGTTGTCCACAAACTGCTCGATCATATCAGATATCTTTACAAGGTCGCCAAACGGGAGATCCTTGCCTTCATACAGTAGAGTGTAGCATTTCTCAATGATGGCCTGCAACCGCCGGATGAAGACATGATCCTGTAAGAGCTCTGCTGTGGCGCTCATTTAGCGATTGGTCGGACGTAAAAGTTCCTCTCGTACATCTGTTCGATCTGAGTAACCTCTGATGGACTGAGATAGTTACCATCGGAAAGCGAAGCGAACATCTCTATCTCTTTTACACTAATCACCGTTGGCAGTACAACGGAAACCTGTTTTTGTGATAGGATGAACTTGATCGCAAGCTCGGTAATGTTCCAGCCCTTGCTGTCTGCGATTGGCTTCATGTTTTCTATCTTTTGTACCGCTTCAAGGATGAACTCCTGCTTTCGGAAGCTGCGGTGATCGTTCTTGTCAAATTTTGTGTTGGCGGTCACTTTGCCTGTCAGCAGTCCTGACGCGTCGGGAACACGCACCATGATTCCAACATCGTAACGCTCGGCCTCGCGAATAAAGTCACGGCCTGGATCCTGTTCCAAGATGTTGTACACTGTCTGCAGGCAGGCGATGTTGCGGTTTCTTATTGCCTCAAGTCCCTCCTCTCTCCACCCAATGGCAGGTCCAAGCGCAGCACCGTGGCTCTTGATAGTCCCCTTCAGCACCAAGTCATCGAGGGTGCTGAAAAGGGCATCATTCTTTATCGCATCCATCTTAGGGTTGTGGAGGCTATACACATCGACATAGTCTGTCTGTAATCTCTCGAGACTCTTTGAAAGCGCAAACTGAAGGAATTCTGGATTGTGCTTTTGCGGAAGCTCGCTGTGCCCCACCTGCTCGGCGTTGTACATGTCATAGCCCCATTTTGTCGAATAAATTACTTCGCCGCGCATGTCCTTGAAGGCCCGGGCCAGCAGCCTCTCGCTTCTCCCCTTGCCGTACATATCGGCAGTCTCGTAAAAGTTGACCCCAAGATCGTAGGCGCGCTTTAACATCCTTATCGCTTCGTCATCGTCGATCTTCTTGCCCCACCAGTCGAGGCCGATTGTCCACGCACCAAAGCCTATCTCGCTCACCTTTAAGCCGCTCTTGCCGAGCCTTCGATACTTCATGTTGGTATCGATAACACCTCCCTGACTTCTGCCGCAATTTTGTCAAACTGAGAATCACTCAGTGCGGGCTTGCCGCTTGCCTCCATGCCGAGCGGTATCCACGACCTACATCCGGCCCATTCGGGCTTGCTGTTCACAGTTATCGGGTCGTCCAATTTGAAAACGCGGAGTAGTATCACGCTCATTGGCTTCTTGGGGTTGTAATCCATCCTGGCATTAACATAGCTTTCGTTCCATATGTGGTATTTTGCAAGTGAGTGCACTACAGTGCGGTCGGTCAACTCCTTGACTTCAACTGCCTGTGCGTATGAAGTTATCTTGTTGCTGCCCGATGGTGACTGCTCCTTCAGGACATCACCCAGTTTGTCGGCATAATCCGACTGTAAATGGTCTTTTGACTGGTGTTCAAACGTAGGGAACAGAAAAAATCGATTATGCTTTACTTCAAATCCCTGTCTGTATTCCAGTATGCCACCCTTGCGCAAAAGCACGACCTGCCGACCTTCTTCTAGGGCCTTGCAGACAACGGCCCATTCTTTTAGCGCATGCATTATCCCAGACTCTTGATGATGTCCTCGACTCCCTTATAAACGCAGACAATCATCGGAGTATCCCGAACAACGTACTTGCTTACCTTTGTTTCTCGCAGCTGCATTACCAGCTCTAGGAATGCCATCAAGTCAGCAGTTTCAAATGCGAGCATGAAATCCTGATCGTCAAGACCAAATGAGTATGTGGTGTTGAGCTTCACCTGCGGGAATCTTCGGCCAACCATAATGTGCTCGTCCATCATTTTCTTGCGTTCCTCAAAAGGCAACAGGTACCATTCACGTGATTTTACGAATGGATATACGATGCAGTATTTCATAGGCTGCTCGTCAGTCATAAAGCCTGGAGTAACCTTGGAAGAATATATCGATGGCCTTGCAGCAGACAGGAAAACGTACGATGGTGTCAGATATTTCCCAAGCACAGTAGAATAGATCTTGGAGTTCATGACCTGCATCTTCTCGACCGAGTCGGATATCATCCAGATCATAAAGTCAGCGTCTTCACGCAGTCCCAAGGTCGAATATGTCCGTACTTTCATCTTTGTGCTTGCAACTTCGATTAGACTTGCGAATTCTTTTGCCGCTTCTTCCTTGCCGATTTCGTTCAGCCAGCGCCACTTGGGATCCACTTTGAAGAATGAAAAGTTCAAGAAAGTAGGAGATGCAGAAGTAGTGGCGGTAGCAGCTGATGTTTCAGACATTTGTTACAGATTGACTTCAAACCATATTTAAAATAATTGTGTTGTCCCGCGCGCCCAGACGTTATCCGAATGGAAGTCAACGGACGACTACTTTAATTATAGCAATCCTTTGAATAGTAGCACTCCTATCTGTTCTTGCCCAAGATTAGCACGAATGCGTCGCTTTCGGCTAAAAAATTGAGAAATACCTTCACAAAATTAGAACAGTCTATCGGATTTTCGGTTGTAAAAGCACTGATCTATGACCTCGAACGATACGGCATTGCTCTTTCGGCTGACGATAGTTCCCCAACCTACAACTTGCAGCAGGTAGGGGACGCACTCAAGAACATAGTTGGAGAGGAGGCTAGCTTGATGATCATCAACCAGATTCTGAAAATACTGGAAGAAGATGAAGAGAATTATGAAGGGTTAAGAGATTCGATTGTTCCTGCTGCCACTATTATTAGTGCTTGTCTTCTTCTATTCCAAGCCAGCCGTAGCCCTTTGCTTCCAGCTCTTCAGAGAGCTCTTTGCCACCAGACCGGATCACTTTGCCTTTTGCAACCACATGGACATGGTCGAGCTTCTTCAGGTAGCGCAGGATCCTCGCGTAGTGAGTAATCACGATTATGCCTGCACCAGTATCTATCAGTCTGTTTATGGCCTCTGCCACAGCCTTGACCGCATCGATGTCAAGCCCCGAGTCCGGTTCATCGAGTATCGCGATGTGTGGCTTTAGGACAAGCATCTGCATTACTTCGGATCGCTTCTTCTCTCCTCCAGAGAACCCTTCGTTCAGGTAGCGGCTCAAAAACGACTTGTCGAGCCCAACCGCATCGAGATTCTTCTTGACATACTCGTGGAACTCGCGGACAGTGAGAAATACCTCGCGGTTCTTGTCGTCCTTTCCAAGAGTGTTGTAAGCATTCCTCAAAAAGTGGCTATAACCCACCCCTGGAATTTCAATAGGGTACTGGAATCCGAGGAAAATCCCTTTCCTAGCGCGAAGATCGGTGGAAAGCTCTATGATACTCTCTCCATTTACGAGTATATCCCCAGATTCAACGTTGTACTTGGGGTGGCCTAGAATAGCATTTGCAAGAGTGCTTTTGCCAGAGCCGTTCGGTCCCATGATAGCGTGGACCTCGCCCTTATCAACGCTGAGATTGAGTCCAGAGAGGATCTCCTTGCCGTCTATGCTGACGTGCAGATCCTTTACTTCTAGAAACGCCATACAATATAACGGTGTTTTATGAACTTAATATAAGTATTAGGATTCGGAATTAAGTTGAAAAGTAGCGAGTTTTCACTTGCTGTTGAAGCGCGGGAGTTTTTGTTGAATTGTGGGAGTTCATCCTATTTGTCCGCATTTGAGCTTAGGATCGGAAAGACTTTCTCGTCCAAAGGATGCTCGCCCTTGATAAGATAAATGCAAAAGCGACCAATCAACTTACATGTATTTAGTAGAATCAGACGTCTCTCACTATTCGAGATAAACTTACCCTCACCGTGTCTCTATGGCTTAGCGTATTCGCCGATGTAATCAATCCAGTTCCTGTCTATTCTTTGAGCATCACGTAATCGATGCTCTGTTGCATAACTGACTAACCCTGCGTGTCTAATCGAGTCCT
>DATLXY010000288.1:0-6745 GCA_035575335.1 Nitrososphaera sp.
CTTCCCGCCACGGTCTCTCTCAGGCAGAAGAGTCATACCTTTCAGCAGCTATGGACAAACCATACAGGTGGGTACAAATCGATGATATTGCAGCGTCCGCCATAGTCAAGCGTATTGCTTCAGGTGACTATGAATTCAACATTACAACAAATGAAGGCCAGAAAACAATGAGAGTGATGTACATCGGACCACTTTCCGAGGAGCTAAAGCTCCCAGAATTTCAGGCGATGTACGGGCAGGCTGCAGCAAGCGCAGGAGGTCAATAAGACGTGCAAAACGAATTCATAGTCTTGATAATTGCCGCATCGCTACTAAGCGTCACGGTTCTGCAAGCATATGCAGTAAACATAACAGGGAATGTAAAGTCAGGCGGCACAGGTCTTGGCGATGCCAAAGTAACAGCTGAAAAGGTAAATGAATATGCATGGACTCGGTCAGCTACAAGCGGAACAGTCGGAAGCTATACCCTGTCTGTAGGTTCAACCAACTCGTATACTGTGGCAGCATCTAAGCAAGGATACACACGTTCCACAACTACGGTAAATGGCGGAAGCGTGGCACCAGACCTGAATCTATCTACTAGATCCAATGCAGTCATCACATTCAAGATTGCCTATGATACATCGTCAGGCTCGCAACTTACCATCGATCAGGCTCGGTTTTATCTGTACTCTGCCGAGCCATGGTTCCTCGACGAACACTCCATAGACTTTCAAGAAACGGGGTCTGGTACGGCTTGGTCTAGTCTCCCATGGAATTCAGGGAGTGATTGTCTCAACTTCAACGATGATATGGCGACTGATGCAAATTGGAGCCCTGGAAATTATGGCCTTGGAGAAATCTTGATTGGATTTACTGGCAAGAGCTTTAGCATCGGGTACGGATGCATCCACGCTATTCCGAATGACGTACAACAACACCCCTACATCACAATCTCAAACTTCTCCCCTGACATGGCACGGACAGTCATGCACGAAGTTAGCCATGCATACGGTCTACAACACATATCAAGCTGCACTAACGTAATACCCGGAATAATGGCCATTACTTGTGGCGAAAACTCTAGCCTTTACATCAAGAACTGGGAGCCATCAAACGACTCGCTAATGGAAACAAATAGGGGCTGGTACTAGCTCCCAAACCTTTTCTTTATTTTTTATGGCTTACTTTTCAGTCATGTAATACGATTACTTTCGTTTAACTTTCCAAAATGCAAAGAATGAAGCTAATGCGCCTGCCGACCCAATTCCAATAATTGCATATATTCCTTCAGTTGTAGTGTACCATGGCGGACTAGCCGGTTTTGCATAGTAGTCACCGGATATAGGGGTATAGGTAAACATGCTTGGATCTTGCTCCGTCGGCATAAAATATCGATTTGATTGAGGATCGACAACCATCAGTGGAGCTTTATTATGTAGTCTATAATAGAAATACACATTTCTATTGGCATTGTTGTTATCAGGAGCATACCTTATCCATTCTGTAAAAGTACCATTTTTGATGGCCTCATCCATTTCAGCTTTTTTTGCCTCCATCCAATCTTTCCCCTTTAGTTCATAGTATCTGTTCCATCTTTCTTTGAGTTCAGCTTCTGATCCGGCTCCATATAACGGACATGGCTTGGTCACTTCTGGCCAATCTTTATCATCGCCACATTCATCAGCATAAACACTTTGAAACTGGATGGAAGTTGGTGCCATGGTAAATGCCGAGATGACTACAGAAATCATTATAATAGCTAGCGGGTTGTGAAAATAATGAAACACTAACTTATCAGACATAGTTCATCTTCATGTATATTCAATAATAAGCGTAGTGTTTCCTGACTCTATGTATCGCCAATTGCAATAGTCTTTTGAGAAGAAGGATCGTTGCATATACAATTACTCCCGGTCTGGCTACTGTTTGTTATGCAACAAGTTAACAGTTTAATTCTTTTGTGACCTGTTGGAACAGCAATGCTATCCAACATCGAAGCCATTAACGGCCATGATACATCAAACCTCAAAGTGGTAGAAATAGCAGGAGATGAAAAATACTGCCAAAGTACTGAAATTACTGAATAAGGAAATTCAGTCAAGGCGGGCAAGCTCATACAGGCCGATGTAGAAACCATTGATGAGAATACTGTGTTCATAATTTCCAGATGAACAACATAATATCGCGCACATACTAGGTACGCTTGATGACAAGATTGAGCTTAACAACAAGATGAACAAAACCCTTGAAGAAATAGGTCGGATGCTTTTCAAACACTGGTTCATCGACTTTGAATTTCCAAACGAGGAAGGCAAGCCGTACAAATCGTCGGGAGGGGAGATGGTTTACAATGAAGAGTTGGGGAAGGAGATACCAAAAGGATGGGAGGTCAGAGATTTGAGTCAAGAGTTTAATTTAGTTATGGGACAATCTCCACCCGGAAGCTCATATAATGAAGCTGGTACAGGTGTTGTTTTTTTCCAAGGTAGAGGGGATTTCGGTAGTAGATTTCCTTCGGTCAGAATGTTTTGCACAGAACCTACCAAGTTCGCTAAGAAAGGCGATACACTAGTTAGCGTCAGAGCTCCCGTTGGTGACATAAACCTAGCATTGCAAGATTGTTGTATTGGAAGAGGTCTTGCTGCAATTAGACATAAGTCAACCAACTCGTCATATACGTATTATTCGATGTTGTCTCTTAAACCAACATTTGATCGCTTCGAAGCTGAAGGGACTGTGTTTGGTTCTATCAATAAAGTGAACTTTGAAAAGATCAGGGTTCTTGCTCCCTCTAGAAAAGTAATTGATTCATTTGAGAATATTATCAGATCTATTGATGGCAAAATAGAAAACAACGCCTTTGAGATACTAATTAGCAAATGAAGGGTATGGGAAACAAAGAAACCCCACACTCTTTAGAGGTGGGATGAATTTGTTTCCCATCATGAAAATTTTATATGCGTAAAAAATGTACTTATGTTGATTTGGCATACTGCTGAAAGAAAGCACAGCGAGAAACCAAGAGGTACACACACACATGACAATAACAACAACAGCAACAACAAAAAGAACATACAAGTTCCGCCTCTATCCCACACAGCAGCAGGAAAGAGTCATGAATGATACTATCGAGACTTGCAGGCGCCTATACAATGACTCGCTTGGCGAAAGGAGCCATGATTGGGATGTAGGCTTTTGGGAGCAGAAACAGCTGCTGACATTAAGAAAGCAGGACAACAAGTACTATAAACAGGTACACAGCCAGGTACTTCAAGATGTTCTGCTGCGATTGGATAAGGCATATCAGGCGTTTTTCAAAAAGCTTGTCAAATACCCGAAATTCAAAAAGAAAGGCAAGTACAATTCATTTACGTATCCTCAATACGGCAACGGCTGGAAAATCAGAGACAACAACAAGCTTGTGTTATCATGTATTGGAGCAATCAAGTTAAAGATGCACAGGATACCTGTTGGTACATTGAAAACATGTACAATTGTCAGAGATGTTGACCAGTGGTACTGCTGCATCACTGTTGTAGATGATGGAGTTGATGATGTCAGCGCTGCCAAACCCAATACCGATACGAGCAGCAAGTCTGTAGGCGTGGACGTCGGTCTGATTAACTGGCTTACTCTGAGCGATGGCAAGGTGATACAGAATCCACTGGACTTTGAAGCTCAAGCAAAGAAGATCAGACAGCTGCAACACAATCTATCAAGAAAGCAAAAGGGTTCAAAGAACAGAGAGAAGGCAAGGATTGCTCTGGCCAAAGCATGGCGACAGGTGAGAAGATGTCGTGATGATTTTGTACACAAGACATCAAAGATGCTTGCAGATGAAGGCTATACTCTGGTAGTATTTGAGAAATTGAATATTAAAAACATGGTCAAGAACCACCATCTGGCACAAGCAATAATGGATGTCACTTGGGGAAAGCTGCGCCAATATGCTGCGTACAAGGTAGAAAGGTGTGGCGGGCGAGTAATAACTGTCAACCCAAGTGGTACATCGCAGAAATGCTCCAGGTGCGGGGTGGAAGAAGCAAAAGAAAAAAAGCTTGACCTGTCAGTACGTATCTTTGTATGTCATAGCTGCGGTCTGGTCATTGACCGTGATCTGAACGCAGCGAAAAACATCGAAAAACTGGGTCTGGAACAGGCCCTTGCAGAGAAGCAGCCTCTACCTATCCGACAACGGATAAGCAAGTTTGCTTCGAGGAAGCAAGAAGCCCACGAATTTATTCGTGGGTAGTTCACTAACGGGAATTATCCCTATGACAGTAATTCATGAAGGTATTTGTTAGCCATTCGCTTGCTGATGAGGATCTAGCTAGAACTCATCTCATAAATGGTATACAGTATAAAATCAGTCATTGTTCACTTTCGGGTCTAGAAGGGAGGTGGCGAATGCGGTTCGCTTCTCCAATCATCGTCACTTATTTTTCTCAGACCTAGCTTGGCCACCTCCGGTATCGCCAGCGCGAAATGCACGTGCTCGCACTCGAACGAGTTGTCCAGCGTGCACTTGATCTTGTTGTCGTAGCGGTAAATCTCGGCAGTGACCTGCCTCTTTTCGTCCTTGATGTACAGGCAGTTGTAGCTGTATCCCTCGAGTGACAGCATCGGAGCATACCGTTGCAGGAATTCATCCTTGTCAAGAACGTCAGTGAGGAGATCGTTAACAAAGCCGCCGAATTCTTGATTTGTCCTAGGATCGCGTGTTTTTGTGACTTCCCACTTTGCCCTCAACCTCGGTATGAGGTCCACGCGTAGTGTTAACGTACGCGCCTTCTTTGATGATGGCATAACCACAGGTTACCACAGGTTACTTATATAGATTTAAGTTACCATGTCTTACCACAGGTATCTTTAAATAAAACAATAC
This sequence comes from Nitrososphaera sp., assembly GCA_035575335.1. Classification (GTDB taxonomy): domain Archaea; phylum Thermoproteota; class Nitrososphaeria; order Nitrososphaerales; family Nitrososphaeraceae; genus Nitrososphaera. The sequence continues at coordinate 4,868 of DATLXY010000288.1, forward strand.
CACAGGTAAGAGGTGGTATCTACTATGAAAAATGACTGGAATACGATTTCAATTTTGCGTTCAAAGAAAAATGGTCTCCGATTGAAGGCACTCCTGGAAAACAGACCCAGTGCGGGAAACGCCCTTCTTGACATACTCGAGAACGCAAAGATTCAGGACCTTACCGAAAATGATGTAATAAGAATTGCATGCGAGAAGGGAATCTCGCGCGACCGCATTGTATCGGTTTTGGAGATCACTAGAGAGGAACTGACACAAAGGCTGTCGGAACTGGAATCACACGGCCTCGCGAGTGTCAAGGCGATGGAGGCGTCTATTCCTGAATGAAACCACAGGCCTCTTTTGTCACCGACTCCGCTACTGACGCAAGGAATGCAGTCAATGTCGGCGGGCATGCCCGTTCGTACTGGGACACTGTCCCTGCCAGCCAGCGCCGGGACCTGGCAGAGCAGCTGCTGATACACGGCCAGAGCCACTACCCCGCATCAAACGATGGCGGCTTTGGCGCGGCCGGCATCAAGCACCCCGATTGCTTCTGGTGCGGCGTTGGCGCCCACTTGGACTGCGACTATGACTTTTTGCAAAAGATCCCAAAGCAAAAACTGGACGAGATCGCATCCTTTGCCCGCGCCTTTTTCCGGCGAGATTGCTACTTACCTAACAATGCAGAAAACTGCAGCGAATACGAGGCTCGAGGAAATCAAGGACCCACATGCGAAGAGTGGAAACCAAAAAGGTGATCCGTCACAGATGGGGCAGGCTGAAGTATATAACGCGATACGGGCCCTCGGCGGGCAGGCCACGTATTCTCAGATCAAGGACTACCTGTGCGCCCGCGGGTACTGCGAAAACAGCATTCACACGCCGCTCCGCAGGCTAAAGAACAACGGGTCAGTCAGGGTCAAGCCGTTTGGAAGGCTGCCGGTGTATGTGATACCACCTGCGACCACAGCTGATCATGGTGACGGGACAGTGATGACTGCAGCAGCGACAGCGGCAATACAATCACCATCACCATCACCATCACCATCATCTCGGTGATCACATATGCAGGTAAACAAAGGACAAATCAAACAAAAAGTGTACAGGCGCACAGAGCGCAGGGCCGAGCCGGCATTCAGTGAAATCCGCTCGAGGGCACAAAACAACACCGCAAGGTGCCCGTATTGCAGAAACATCTTTTTCGGACCTGACAGGAGCGTCGCCCTGCGACACCTCGACAACCACATTATGCGCAAGCACTTCGACCGCGTCAAAGCCATCTGGAAAAAGGTGTCAGAGATATTGCTGTCGCCGCGGGAGGCGGTCACTGCGGCATGAGCGCGAACGTCGGCAGTTCGACTCTGGCACTTTTGGGCCAGGTAAAAAGTCATGATACGTGCTACACGCGGACTGTCAGCGGCTACCTTGGATCTAGCAGGCCAGTGACACAAATAATCAGGGTGTGCGAGCACGGAAGCGGACATGTCAAGATCGACCTCTTTGTAGATGGCAATTTCGCAGGAACGTGGATCAAGTCAACCGCGCATTTTGCCAACTTCATCAGGCGGGGCTCGTGGGTGCATGTTAAAGCCGGCACGGTTCTAGCGCGCATGAGAATACCTTCTGATGAGGCATGCGCGTTACTGTCGGCTGCGCTGAAGCAGGCAGCATTGAAATGGATTGGTGAGGAGAAAGCATGACTGGCTGGCCGGCAGAGAAAAGAAATGTAATCACTCTTTGCGGCTCCACCCGCTTCAGGGAGCAGTTCGACGACGCGAATTTCTGGCTCACGATTAACAGCCACGTAGTCCTGTCACTCGGTTTATTCCTCCATTCAGACGACGACCCTGCCATACGTGACGTCGTTCTGCCAAGGATGACACAACTTGACGAGCT
>DATLXY010000289.1:0-2808 GCA_035575335.1 Nitrososphaera sp.
TAGCTACTTTGGGTTTTACAACGAGCAGAGGCCACATCAGAGTCTGGGCTATCGAACGCCAGCGGAGGTTCATTTTGGTCTATGAGAAATGTCCACCTTATTTTTCTCGGATTTTGGTCTGGACATTGGGGACAAGTATACTGGATGGTCTTTCTAGAGTTGAAGCAGAGCAAGCTCTGCGAGATAACGGTTTTAAAGCGAAAGCGCCATCACCTAGAGGATATGTAGAGTGGACTCATTCTGATGGGAGCAGAGTTACTATAAAGCCTGATGGAGAAATTGTCCGCTCAGCTAGTCCTCAGGCTGCACGTGACGCTGGCTATCCTGGAAGAAAAGGAGTACAAATCAACCCTCAAACCGGTGAAGTTGGCAGGCCACATAGTTTTCCTCGAGAAAGGATAAAGTAGCAAAATGGATCTTGAAAAGATGAATCCTGAGGATTTTCTCTCTATAGTTACGGATGTGTACTTACTGCGGTGGGGAAGTGAGCTACAATTTGCGTGTATTGATGATCCAATGAATGAACAACCATATCTTCTGGTTTTTAAGAATTGCCGAGAAATAAAGTGGACAGTACTGGAATTGGACCGTGTGAAAGATGTAGAGGCTGAGTTGATAGGTGCTCTTCCTGGGAAGCCTAATTATCAAGAGCCAGCCATAATTCACACCGATGTATTTGAGGTCGAGATTCTCTATGAGGAGTTCGAAATCCAGAAGAGATGAGTGTGGAAGGTCACGCCGATACTGTTTCAATTATGACGCCGATGTGACCGAGGCGACATTTGGCGGACAAAAGTCATTTATGAGTTGGTGTTGCGTCGCGTTCCAAGGCTGTTATTAGGCAGCTGGTCGAAGAGGTATTGGCATACTTGTAGGGCGTGATTCAATGGGTGAACCGGAATTTACCCTTCAATACCGTGCTGTTGATAAAGGGGAGAGGAATTCATCAACTCTGAGAAACCACTGTCACCCGTTGTAGATGTTGGAATGCGCTACTGCCCTTGGTGCGGGCGTGATCTGGAAAAGTGGTATGGCGATGTGGCTGACGCTCTCTACAGACCTGATCTCAAAATCACTTATTGAAGCAAGTTTCCCGCCAACAAAGATAAAGAAAAATCGGAAAGGTCGTCAGCGATAATGGTGTTATGTTGTCGAGGACTCCAACATAACACGGCATTATCGTACACCCGGCTTCCATTGATCCACTCCCCTTGCGCGGCCCTGCGCCACAACCGGCGCGGGCGCTTACTCGGTCTCACACTCCGCGCCGGTTGTGGCGCAGAGTGGCGCAAGGGGGGTGATCTGGTAAAGCCGGGCGTACGATAACCGCCCTTATGACTGAGACGCAACGGGCGTGACACTGCTTTTTAGTGGCGCGCACGATTGCCCCGGAGTCATAAGGACCGGTTATCGCTGACGACCTTTCCGATTTTTCTTTGTCTTTATTACCGATGCTAAACTCATTCGCCCGGCGGTAGAAGTTTAAATGCAAAGTCGAAAGCTCCTGCTAAATCTGATTCGCAGCCGCCAGTTTGCGCTTTTCCAAAAAGGATGTCTATGAAAACGTCATCTGGATACCTCTTTTCGTCTTTTGCCAACATATCCCTCAGAAGGCCACTAATATTATGTTGAAGCTCATTGAACGTCATTAGCTTTCCAACGACTTTCTCATCTTGTGTCTGCTCTGGGTACGCCCCACGTGCGTACACAGTGACCTGATGCGACAATAAAGATAAGAAATAAATCTTCTGTCCGATTGGTAAAGCTATGAAGGAAGACTTATATGTCAACCGTTCCCCGTCAGTCAGCACTTCTGTTTTGCTCATCCCCACAACCTCCATAAGATGAGTCAATGCGGTTTACGGATCAATCACTCTCGGCAAGCTATCCACATCGACTCCGCGTTCTCTTAGCACTTGAATACGGTGATTACCTTGCATTATCCGGCCATCCGGTTTAACGATCAATTGTTCTTTTGCTCCGGGCTTGAGCGATTCGATAATCTCTTCTGTGCTCTTCCCGCGCCAGAACCCAAGTGATCTTTGATCTAGCACGCTATGAATCGATCTTAATGGCGCGCCCCTGCCGATCGTGAATCCACAGCCTCCTCCAGATAAAGTACACTGCATAGCCCAGTATTCGACATAGCTCGTCGTGACAATATTTTGGTAGGGTATCCGTCTTTGCCCAAATATCAACCTGCTCAGCGGGGCCTGGGTTTCATCAGGCACTGTCCCATTGTCATCAATGTTATTGGCTATCCAGGTCGCATATCTACTTAAAGCTTGATCCTCTGCGGTCCAGGGGCCTGCATTAGTTGACACACTATCGTCTATCGGGTTATTTACGAAACGGCCGACAGTACCATCTTTGAGGTATATCTCCGTTCCATCATCATTGCTGCGGTCTATGTCAAGGCTTCCAAGCTCTGAATCTCTTACTACCCTGATGAGCTTACCGTCTTTATCATAAATCTCGTAGTCGTTTCCCGTTGGATCAACATATAGGAGCGGATTGTTACGTCCATACTGATAAAGATTCCAGCTTTGAGGGTCACCCCTATGCTGGCCAAGTAACGGTGTGTCTGCGCTAGTAAACCTTCCCTGCGCTGAAGAGTAGTATCGGGCCAGGAAATAATCCAAACCAGACTCGTTATCACGTTCCTTTGAGGTTAAGAACGCGCAGCGGCTCGCTCCAGCAACTGGTCAATCAACGAATTGTCAAAGAACAGAGGCAGCCAGGAGATTGTGCCTATCGCTTTAACTTCGTCGCCGCAATATTCGCGATAGTGCGCGATGAAGCTCAACA
>DATLXY010000290.1:0-2730 GCA_035575335.1 Nitrososphaera sp.
AGTCAGGCCGAAAATCCTGATTCGGTACGATGCGTACAACTCGGTAGAGGTCATAAAACTACCTGAACAGTACTCTTCTTCCATGAAATACATAATCAGCATAGCTGCACAGATTGACGGGATCAGGCATGGGTGGGGGGGGAGGGGCGATTCCAATCTACCGGACAGGGTGCCATAGGAGGAAGATGAGCAGGCCACGTTCAGGCTAGTGGCAGTCAACGGGAGGGACAGGAGCGGCAAGGTCGGGATAATACATTGTGTCGTAACACTATGGCTAGAGGTCGTTTTTCAACGTCTACATTCCCTCTAAATTGTAGTGACCTTCTTCAATGCGCAACCGTTGTTCTTGCGCATGAGCTAGCATTACTTTTTCACTGTTGCAGCTAATTGCTAAGAAAGGTTCAGTAGCCGTTCACGCCAAAAAATTAAGAAAGGTAGCCACAGCTAGGCTACCTTGTACCTTAAGACTTCCCTATATGGCATAGACAGGAAGACTTCTGACCCGTTAAAGCCCTCTACGACCGATTTTGGAATGTTGTACTCGCGGCTGGCGCCTTGCATCACAGTAAAGGTATCACCGGATTCGGAAATGATGTTTCCAATATCGATTCCGTCACTTGACCTAACGTTCTTGTGTATGACACGTTCCCAGCGCAGAATCACTGGTTCAGACATGTCAGAATTATAATGACATGACGGCCTATTTAAAATTAATTGGCCATATGGATAGTACAGTGTATTTAATACAATAGATCGGTCAATGGATTGCAATTTATACTATTCTTGACACTGCCACAGTGAGATTTGGAGGGAACTTTTGTTTGGGTACAACCAACACGCCTCTTGAACTCAGCAGAGATGATGCTTCGGATACGCTAGGGGTTCCTTCGAACTTTTGCACAGTATCTGAAGGGTTTGGAACATTCACTGCCGCAAGCTCGTTCTTGTCGTAGGTCTCGACAGGTATCCCATATTCCTTCGAAAACTCCTCCAACCCTTTCACTTTTGCTTCTCGATTTATGCTGGAAATGTTCCGTATGCACTTGAGGGAAAGACCCTTTTCATTGAAAACTGCCCTGATACCTGATTCGATCACTTCTTTACTCGTATCCCAATGAAGACCTAGTCCGACTACAAGGGATTTTGGCCTATAGATCACCGATTTGTTCCTAATTTCCGGGTCTGAAACTTCCCTGTCTGAAATGACGAGCCCAGCCTTGAACTCCGGCGATTTTATCTGGTCAATGTTATCTACAATGACTATATTTCTTGGCAGCTCTCCGTTCCACCAATTTTTTTCGCCGGCATCCTGGTAAACCGCTATTTTCTCTTCGTTGACCATGAATGCGCTAGTCTTGGTTACGTTCTCAAAGTTCTCGATCGTCCATCCAAACTCTCTCCCCAACAGGTCCACGGCGATTGTTTCGTTAACATCTGCTGCCGTGGTTATAACAGGCATTGAGCCTAAGAACGACGAGACCATCCGTGCTAGAGCATTCGCACCGCCTAAGTGCCCCGAGAGCGCACTGATAACATAGTTTGCTCTATCGTCAATAACTATCACGGCAGGGTCACTCTTCTTGTCGACAAGATGCGGGGCGATCATCCTAATGACTGCGCCAAGGGAAAATATGCAGATCAGAGCATCGTGTGTTTTGAATAGGTTGCCTACAATGCGGGTTGTTTGTTCCGAGAACCAGTTAATATCAGTACCCCCGTCGCTATGTTTTGACGGAACATAAATTTCAACTTCTGGCATCACCTGCCTTATCCTGCGCGCTATCTCTATCCCGTGCTTTGTAATGGCAACAACCGCTTTCTTGGACATCGACGGATTCATAAAATGCAAACGAAAATAATCTTTTGCAATTCAGTAGACGTATGTTCATAAAGATTAGATAAGGTATGTCTTCTAGTTGGGATGAATCGCTTGTGAACTTATTAGCTGTTGTAAGGACTCACAAGGTATTACGCTTGGCCGTGTTAGTACCCCTTGCCCTCTCTTCATTCACTCACCTATGGAATCCCACGGGGTTTCCCGACCTGTTCTTTGACGAAGGCATCTATATGAGAAGAGCCATGCATGTTATGGAATATGGCACTCCCCAAGAAGCGTTTTTCCATGATCATCCATTTTTCGGTCAGATTTTCCTTGCATCGGCTCTATTTGTAATTGGCTATCCAGATTTGCTGGACCCAACTGAGGATGTACAATCTGTGCGCTCACTGTACCTTGTTCCGAGAGTGCTTATGGGACTGCTTGCGATAATAGACACATTCCTGATATACAAGATTTCAGAAAAACAGTATAATTCAAAAGTCGCGCTCATTGCGTCTGTTTTTTTTGCAGTAATGCCGGTCACCTGGTTTGTACGGAGGATTCTGCTCGATTCGATTTTGTTGCCGTTTCTCTTGACGTCCATACTATTCGGTATCTATTTAAAACACCCGAACAAAATTGATAACAACAGTAAGCATTACAAAAAATATGCGCTGATAATATTATCTGGGATATTTTTGGGACTGGCGATTTTTACAAAAGTTCCAGTGGTCACCATGATACCGCTAGTAGCCTATCTTGTTTATTCTAACGCTGACAAGAAGCTATCCATCATAGGTTTGTGGATTTTGCCTGTGGTTCTGATACCGCTCGCATGGCCTCTTGAAAGTGTTGCTTCAGGCCAATTTGATATTTGGCTTAAGGATGTATTGTGGCAAACTGGCCGGGAT
>DATLXY010000291.1:0-2527 GCA_035575335.1 Nitrososphaera sp.
TTCTGAGCTGATTACAGAAAAGGGAAAGTAAATACCTGCGTTCGCTGAAGATAGCCGCAATATATGACTGCCTTGACACCGTCTACTTTCTGGACAGAAAGATACTCCAACTCGATAGGGAAATCAAAAAGATGGCCACCATAGACGACAGGTTATCCTCTCTGCCTCTTCTATCCGAGATAGGATGCCCGGTTAAGGTCAGGCCAGAGGCTCTCCCAAAGCTACAGTGCACTGATGGTGTGAATGGGAGTATGCTCGTCCAGCAACAAGGATAAATGGGATGCTGTAGAAAACGACATGGGAGGTAACAGGGCCCTGCAAGGTTCTACAAGGTAGTTAAGAAGGGAAAGAAGTGTCAGCTGTCTATATGCCATGACCTTTTGAAAATAGAGAACCGAAACACAGTAGTTTCTCAATACTGGTGCAGAATATACCTGTCAAGGCTGTCCGTGGCGAAATATGGGTTGTTGCGATCAAGGCATACGAGCCAATTCCGACAGCAGAAGATGCCAAGATATGCGAATCAAAACTGTAGTGGTCAGGAACCCGATGATGACAGCGTAAGCTACCGAATTTGTTCGATAGTAGTTCACTTCAAGCCAATAGCTTTCTTTGAGTCCTCTGGGATCAACTTTAGTATTTCGTTTCTGCTTGGAAGGGATAGCAGTACTTCCTTTAACGAGTCGGTTATGATCTCTCGTCGCTTCGGGTCAAGTGATAGGAACGTCTGAGTCAGCAGCTTGAGATCTAATTTTTCAATGAAGCGTGGGTCTGATGACAATATCTGCCTGCAGTAGGTCTGGAACATTATCGTCCTTTTTTCCGCTTCAAACTCAGACAATACTTCAAGCCATGTTTTGAACAACACCGACAGCTTGGCCTGATCTATCGTGGGCGCTGCTGAAAGCGCAAGGCTTATTGTCTCGCGTCTATCCTCGTCGCTCATTGCATAGAATTCCTTTAATCTGCTCTGCAGCATCGGTTTTCGCAAAAAGTCTGGCAAGTTTGCAAGTATCTGTATGATGTTTCTAGCTGCGTTGCTCATGCGACTGTAGTGCCAGCAGGGGAGAATTTATCTTATCGCAAGATGGATTAAATAGCCACACCATGTGAGAGAAGATGAGTACAACATATGCCATGCCTCGTGACAGTCGGCGGATTTTATGGAGACGAAGGAAAGGGCAAGATCATCGCCTATCTGGCTAAGAAGGACAACCCTGCCATTGCAGTCAGAGGAGGCGTGGGTCCGAACGCCGGGCACACATTCACTTTTGAAGGAAAGGAATACAAGGTTCGCATGCTTCCAAGCGCGGCGCTTAACTCGACTACAAGGCTTCTGATCGGTGCGGGCGTACTCCTCAACACCCAGGTGCTCCTAGAAGAGATCGCGATGTTTAAGGCCGACGATAGGACGTTTGTTGATGGTCAGTGCGGTATAATCGAGCAAGCGCACATTGACAGGGACAAGGGCGAGAATCACCTCAAGAACAAGGTTGGAACCACTGGAACCGGAACCGGTCCGGCAAACGCGGACAGAGCCCTCAGGACGCTCAAGCTTGCAAAGGACATCCCAGAATTATCACTCTATATTGAAGATGTGAGTAACTCGGTAAACTATGCGCTTGAAAACCATGAAAAAGTACTGGTAGAAGGGACACAGGGAACGTACCTTTCATTGTTCCACGGCGGATACCCCTACGTCACGTCAAAGGACGTGACTGCGTCAGGAATCTGCTCCGACATCGGCATCGGGCCGAAGAAGGTAGACGAGGTGTTAGTTGTGTTCAAGGCGTACGTCACTCGCGTGGGTGGTGGGCCCCTCCAGAATGAGCTGAGCGAAGAGGAAGCCAAAAAGCGCGGGTGGCTCGAATTTGGCAGTGTGACCGGCAGGCAGAGAAGGGCCGCGCCTTTTGACATGGATCTCGCCAAGAAGGCGATTAGGATCAACAGCGCAACCCAGCTTGCGGTCACAAAGTTGGATGTGCTCTACCCGCAGTGCGCAGGCGTCCGGGAGTATTACAAGTTGCCGGCAGATGCAAGGAAATTCATCGAAGACATCGAGGGAGAGACTGGGATCAAAGTTACCCTGATTGGAACCGGTCCGGAGCTCTATGACGTCATTGATCGGCGGTGACTCGAACCACTCATAAACATTAAGTCGAATCCCCTAAGTTCTATCACACAATCTTGGCATCTCGGTAAACACGCGCTTCTGTTATCGCCTATTATTGTGCCCATTCCATCATATCCTGTCTCGATGAAATTCAAGCTGACCCGAAAGGAGAGAAGGGGTACTTGAGAGGTCATCAGGGAGACCAAGGACAAGCAAGAGTACGCCAGAGGAACAGTGATACTCATTAGGTTGATGGGCGGGGTGGAGTGGTGGGGGGGGAGATAGAGTAGGAGATTCATTGACGGGAACCAAATTCATCCCACCTCTAAAGAGTGTGGGTTTTCTTTGGTTCCCGTACCCTCCATCGTGATAAAGAGGTGAATGGAGATGGCTGCGCGCGCTTTGCCTAGTCAG
>DATLXY010000292.1:0-3318 GCA_035575335.1 Nitrososphaera sp.
TTTGACGACTATTGCCCGTGCAGAAAGAGGAATTGCAACAGGAAGCATGTGTGGAACTGGCTCAAACTGTTCTTGCTATATCTGGACATAGGAACAGACAGGATGCGGTTCACATTATTTCTGGTCAGGGATGGAGGCTAACAGAGGCTGTCCAAAGTAGGTATGATTTTTATATAACATATTTTTGCACACCTGCTTTGTTGCATGATTCAGAAAAATCGTCGCTTCTTAATGTTTTCGGCACTAAGAAGAATGCCAAATTTACGAATTACGGCCTTGAAAGTGCTAGTATTAGAACATAATTTGCTTATTTCAGATTTATGCAACAAAGCATTGCATACCAAAAGAGCTTTAAGGTAGGGACGTCTTAGTAATAACGTGGATTAGAGATGTTTGTTTGCCACACCTGCAAAGGAACGGCGCTAATTTTAGCAGTTGAAAATGATGGTAGGTTGTGCTTTGAGGAATGCCCTGAATGTAATCCGCATCCAGACTCACATAGCTAGTTCTTGGAAAAATAATACATTCTCCTCTTGTTTGTAAGGGCCCTCTGAAGCAAAGGAAGAGTGGTGGTCAATTATTGGCTAGTGTCAATTGACCACCCTGCCCGACGAATGTCCCATTATACATACTCGTTGACAGTCATACCTTCTTGAACGATTAGATAAAAACTAGCGTCCTGAAAAACCGCCGTTTGGCCGATTTACACCACCTCAGAACGCAACGCATCTGGAGCCGCATATTGGCGATATTCGTGACCGACTTGACTCAACCCTCTATTGACCAATAGAAAGCGTGCCGGCCACTTGAAAAGCTAGCCTACTCCAGCTTCATATTCAGATACCGCGGCGAGGGAATCACGGATCACCCTTGCTTATTTAAGCTGGTAGGATAATTTGCGCCCTGATCCGGTTGGCCAACTCGGTCAGTTCTTCTTGAGAGGCTACTCGCCGCGCCGGCCACTTCCCATCAGGACTATCATCGTGAAAGCGAGGAACAATATGGATATGCACGTGTGGAACTATTTGGTTAGCAGCTATGCCGTTATTCTGACCAACATTAAAGCCGTCTGCCTTGACTGCCGAGACCACGGCCCGAGCAATTGCGGGGACAAGCGAATACAGCCTGCCCACTTCTGCAGGAGGCATCTCCAGCAGATTCTCGTAATGCTTTGTTGGCATTACCAGTGTATGGCCAGAATTTATAGGATACTTGTCCATTAAGACCAAAAAATCTGAGTCACGGTAAACCTGTGCTCCTGGCGCCTTACCCGCTATGATGGAGCAGAATATGCACGATCTTGCTGACATGTAGTACGTGCCTGCTAAGATTAATAGCATCTTTATTTCTTGCTATCCGCCAAGTACGAATTTTTAAATACATCAAAGCTCCGACCTTATTTGTACATGGCCGAAACACTTGAGCTCGAGAGCTTTGATGTAAGCTTCTCTTTCCACTGTCCAAAATGCGACTACTTGAATGAAGAAGTATCGGCCAAGGATCTTTCCAGTGGCAACGCAGAATGTGGCATGTGCGAGACCGTTTTTAAGGTAGAAGGGCTTGACGCTGTGAAGATTACCGCGACTTTTGACGAATAGATAGGTCTCAAATATGTTAAAATATAGATCCTCATCCTCGATGATTGTATTGGAACTCCCAAGCAGAAAGGTGATAGAAGGGCCAGCGAGGGCGCCACACAGGGCAATGTACAAGGCGATGGGCCTGACGAACAAGGATCTTGAAAGGCCCATCATAGGTGTATCCTCCACGTGCAATGAGGCTACTCCTTGCAACATACATCTAGGTCAGCTGGCGCAGAGCGCAAAGCGTGGCGTAAGGGACGCAGGGTGCACTCCAAGGGAGTTTACCGCCATCGCAGTTTCTGATGGCATCGCCATGGGTCATGAAGGGATGAAGGCTTCACTTGTCAGTAGAGAGGTGATCGCCGATTCTATTGAAGTAATGGTTCGAGCCCACCAATATGACGGCGTAGTCGGGATATCTGGTTGTGACAAGAGCTTGCCTGGTACGCTCATGGGAATGGCCCGGCTCAACCTTCCATCTATCTTCGTCTATGGGGGTACCATAATGCCAGGCGTATGGAACGGTAAGCAAGTGACCGTCCAAGATGTCTATGAAGCAGTAGGTTCGTACGACGCTGGTAAAATAACTCTGCAAGAGCTCCTGAGCCTCGAGGATGTCGCCTGTCCTTCTGCTGGTTCATGCGCAGGAATGTACACTGCTAATACGATGGCTTCTATAAGCGAAGCAATAGGCATGGCGCTTCCAGGAAGCGCCTCACCTCCTGCAGAGAGTGAAAAAAGACACGAAATATGCTACAATACAGGCAAGGCGATAATGAACTTGCTTGAAAATAACATCCGTCCACGCGACATCATGACCTTTGAAGCGTTTGAAAATGCAATCATGATGGCAAATGCCATCGGAGGTTCAACAAATGCAGTGCTGCACATACTTGCAATAGCAAGAGAGGTTGGCGTTAAACTCTCGTTGTCTGACTTTGAAAGGATCCGAAAGCGCACTCCTCACATAGCAGATATGCGGCCAGGAGGCATGTACGTAATGCTCGATCTCGACAAAGTAGGGGGAGTTCCTGTGATACTTAAAAGTCTCCTCAAAAAGGGGTTACTGCATGGCGACGTAATGACTGTTACTGGAAAAACAATGAGACAGAATCTTGAATCCATGTCCTTCGACTATGCACCTGACACAAAGGTTGTGAGACACCTTGATAACCCGATCAAGAAAGAAGGGACGCTCAAGATACTAAAAGGTACGCTCGCACCTGATGGTGCAGTCGTAAAGTTAGCAGGCGTACAGAGCAAGAGATTCGTAGGAAAGGCCCGTGTGTTCGATTCGGAAGAAGAAGCGTTTGAAACGATATCTAAGCGCAAAATAGTGGAAGGCGACGTGGTGGTTATACGATATGAAGGACCAAAGGGAGGTCCCGGTATGCGCGAAATGCTAGCGGTGACAGCTGCTCTTGTGGGACAAGGTCTTGGAGAAAAAGTTGCAATGGTCACGGACGGCAGGTTCTCCGGTGCCACAAGAGGGTTTATGATCGGACATGTCGCACCAGAAGCCATGGTCGGGGGCCCGATAGCGCTAGTTAATGAAGGAGACGAGATAGTGATCGACACGGTCAAGAGCAGAATCGACTTGATGGTGTCCAAGGCAGAGCTCAAGAGGAGAGCCAAGAAATGGAAGCCTATCAGGCCGCGCTACACGACCGGCGCGCTCGCAAAATACGCATCCCTTGTACAGTCTGCGTCGGAAGGCGCGGTCACGCTGCCGGTA
>DATLXY010000293.1:0-2575 GCA_035575335.1 Nitrososphaera sp.
TTTTGCGCACGGGTCATTGACCTCAAAAGCAAGGGCACTCGTTCTACTATGGAGCTTGCAGCATCGCAAACAGCCCTCCAACGCGCCTGCGACGCTGCAAGTTACGATTCTGGAACTATCTTTATTGCTGTCTCTTGACAAGCCCCTTTTTCCTACAAGAGTGGCGGAATCTTTTTCAATATTATGTCTTCGTGGTTGACTTCTCTATCAAATGACAGCATTAATAGAGCGTGATCGTGGTGCTCCAAGGGAATTGATGCCCTCTTGATCTTTTCATAAAGAGTGATTGTGTATATGGCCAGGCAGAGTTTCGCTTCACGGTCCTCTCTCGTCCTCATTCGGAGAACTGATTTGACGGTTAGCTCTCATTCAAACGAAGGCAAGGAGTCATGCCATTTCTGAGTTCCTATGCTACCAGCTTTCCCATCAAATTTACAACACCGGCGAAGCGAATTGACTCGTCCAGCGCTAGAATTTCATTACAAACATCTTTCGCGTTTATTTTCGCTCTGTCTATGCAGTCGCAAAATAGCAGCTATCAAAAATATAGAAGCTGGTTTGCGTCATGTATTCGATAACTGAATTACAGTGATTGTTTAGCGAATTACGCTAGCATCACCATTTCGATGGATCGACTACAACAGATTGGTGGCGGCGATGCGGTTGCGGTCAACTACCCTCTGGTCCTTCCGAGAAGGCTTAGGCCGGTAATTTAGGACAAACGAGCTTGGTTTATCTGGATGGGTTTGAATGCCACAATTTGGAGATGACCTTGACCGTGGTCTGGGTGTACCTGAATACAATGGATTGCGAATCTGGAACAGACCTTTTTAGCGCTGAAAAACCCTCTATCTATATTCAGTAGACAGCAAGAGCCTAAAAGCGAGCAGCAACTTTCAGTCCACGAAAGAAATCAGTATTCTGGAGTACTGTAAGGTCAGAGGAGTTATGTCTACAAGATCTCGTTGCAAAGCCTTTCATTTTGCCTTTAGAGATATCGGAAATTACAGCTGACGGATATTTACTAATAAGAAAGTGATATTTCATAATACGTCATTTGAAATATAGAAATATCCGTCTCACTCAATAATAATAATATAATGAGTCTCCATTCATCTTGAAAACAGGTAATCTATCAACTACAGCAAAGATTTCAACCCTTTTTGCTCTTTTTCTGACATTTCTTATGATATCGCCGTTATTCTCTACTACTGCCGCCGTTGCCACTTCTTTTCAAAACGTTTCCCTATCAACTCGCAGTAGTGATAGTAGCAGTTCTCAAGGCGATGACAAGATCAAGACCGTCATTGGCAATAACAGCAAAGTGGTGATCCTAGGATTCTCCGACAATACCAAGAGTCAATTTGTAAACGCAAAGCCGATACTGGACAAATACGGATTCAAAGCTACTTTCTTTATAATATGTAACAAAGTAGGACAGGATGAGGAAAAGATGACATGGGAAGACATTGCGGTTTTGCAGAACGAAGGACACGATATACAGTCACATTCAATGAACCATCTTTGGATGGACAGCCTGTCTGCAAGTGAGCTGGAGTATGAAATAGGCGAATCAAAAAAGTGCTTGGCAGAGCATGGCATCAACTCCACCATCTTTGAAACCCCTCATGGTAGCGAATGGGATAACGCAACGGTAATCAATATGATCGCAAAATACTATGAATTTGCCCGGCAGGGTTATCATCGTTTCATGTTTTTGAAATGCGATGGATATACACATTACTCGGACCAAAAGGATTGCAGGACTTACTTTGATAATGGTACCTTAACTTTTGCAAACAAGTATTCGATCAGAGGTTGGAGTCATAACGGGTTAGACAAGAAGTTTTCGTATGACGACGAAGAGATACTGAAAGAATTCATCGAGCGGGTTGAGGCTCCGTCCAAATACAATACAAATGGCAACCTAAGTGTCATAACGATAATTGACTATCACAGAATAGACAACGAGAGGCTAGATACCAGCACAGATGTAGACCTGTTTGCGGAGGAGATGGAATATCTCTATGAAAATGGCTTTACAGTACTGCCTTTCTCTAGCCTGAAATACAATAGTACGGGACACTATTTCTACTTGGATGTTGATGTCGAGAAGCCGGCGGCGGAACCGCCGACCAGTCGCTAAAGCAGTATAAAATTCTCCGAGCATTTTTATCGGAAATCGAGTATCGATCACTGGAACTGTTTTGCTAAAGTTATTAATTGACGACCTGGAGCAAGCATTGCCATTTGAAAGGTAGGATAGAAATGAGGTCACCATGGGTCATTCAATTGTCTCCAGAGGAGAACGTCTTCTAAACAAGCGTAGTGCCGATCCTTGAGGAAATGACTTTGTATTCCTAGTTGTTCCAATTACACAGATGGGTAAACACTTTCAGTTAGACTAGGTAACACTTTTCTTCAGCCGATTCTTGTTCCTTGAAGGTGTATTTAACAACTGCAATTGTGACCACCTTTACTGCTGAGTCAGCCCCACCCACACCTATTATGCCGCAGTGCTCCCTTCTCTGTACATGTTGTTATATACGCATCGACAAACATGGCGTACCTTGCC
>DATLXY010000294.1:0-2478 GCA_035575335.1 Nitrososphaera sp.
TCTGATGGTTATGCAGCGAACCGTATGGTAGCGGGGACGGATCTTGTCTTAGCATGCTCGCTCAAACCCTCTGCAATACTTGCACGAAATCAATATTTCTGCCTCTGATCTCTATTATGCCCTTATTTGTCACTACTCTTGGCGAAAGAGCGAATGCGTGGCTATAATAGGTCTCTTCCCGTTCCAGCTTATGTGAGCCAAGCGGGCGTGTTACACAATCAACTCCGCTCTTTTTCATCTCTTCTGCTAGCTTTTCGTGTACTGCAATCTTTCTTATTATGATGTGCTCAGACTCGCTATCTGCTCCGTGTTGCTTGTAAGAATCAAGGAGATGGGAAGAATGTTGTGTGTGTTCCACGGAAATTTATAACACCGCCGCTCACAAATAAATTCTCCTATTGAATTTCTGTCAAGTACTTCTTTACTCCTCTTTTTTCCAGTTTGCGTGCCTTTTTTAGCACGCTAGACTCGAGGTCATTTTTGTATTTCTCGACTTTCCTTGCTATTTCGGGATCCTCTACCCCAAGAATCTGGCATGCAAGGATCCCTGCGTTCTTTGCACCGTTTATTGCAACAGTGGCAACCGGCACGCCTGGCGGCATCTGGGCTATAGACAAAAGTGAGTCTAGACCATCGAGGCTCTTTGTCTTGATCGGCACCCCTATGACTGGTAATGGAGTCAGTGAAGCAACCATCCCTGGCAGATGGGCAGCACCACCTGCTCCTGCAATAATGACCTTAATACCTCTCTTTTTTGCACTATTGGCGTATTCAACCATTCGTTTTGTTGTCCGGTGCGCTGATACTATTGTTATCTCGTTGGGTACTCCAAAAGTATCAAGAACCTCTTTCGCTTCTTTCATTACCGGAAGGTCTGAGTCGCTCCCCATGATAATGCCAACAACACTGACGGGTTTTCTCAAAGTTTTTCACCTAGGGGGACAAGCTCTATCGCTCTTCTAGCCATTTCGGCGCGGGAAATTGCCTCCTTCACCGTTCTTCCTGTAGCAGTGATATGACCCAGCTTGCGCCGCGGCTTGGAAACCTTCTTGCCATAGATATATATCTTTGCTCCAGTAACCGTCATCATTCTTCTTAGCCCCCTTACAGCGTACGGTCCCTCAAAGTTTTCGTTGCCAAGTATGTTGATCATGGCAGCAGGGGAGAGCAGCTCTGGTTTTGACAATGGGAGGTCAAGAACCGCTCGCAAGTGCTGCTCAAATTGTGATACAGAGCATGCTTCATTTGTATAGTGGCCGGAATTATGCGGCCTAGGAGCGATCTCGTTAATCAATACTTCACCCTTTCTTGTGACAAACATCTCAATGCCAAATATCCCTGCATCGTCGAGCGCCGCCATAGTCATCTCAGCAATCTTTCTTGCTTTTGATTCTACGCTCTTGCTGATTCGCGCTGGTACTATAGTGGTGTCTAGTATGCTATTCTTGTGGATGTTCTCGGCGACTGGAAACGACTCTATCTGCCCGCTGGGATTCCGTGCGACCATAATCGAAATCTCTTTTGTAAACGGAACAAACTTTTCCAGCATACACTCCCTGCCTGAAAAGTAGGCGAATGCTTCGTGCACCTTACTCCGCGAAGTGATCAGAAAGTTCCCCCTGCCATCATACGAATCTTCACATGCCTTCAACATGGCCGGAAAACCGAATTTTTCACATAGCTCGTGAAGGTGTTCTTCAGAACGCACAAGCGCAAATTGTGGTACAGGAATCTTGTTATCTTTGAGAAATGACTTCTGTCTGTACTTGTTCTGTATAATGTGGAGAGTTTCGGGAGCTGGTCTGATAGGATAGTTCCTAGCTTCAAGTTCTCTGAGCGCTACAGAATTCGCAAGCTCGATTTCATAGGTCAAAATGTCGCATTTCTCTGCTAATTTCATTATCGCGGATTCGTCCTTAAAGTCAGCCACTATCTGTTCGTCCGCTATTCTTGAGGCAGGACATCCTTCTGCTGGGTCAAGAACGATGATTTTCAGAGACATGCGTCTAGCCTCATGCGCAATCATCTTGCCCAGCTGTCCTCCACCTATGATTCCCACGCAAATTGGTCTTTCCATCGAAAGGGCGTCGCTACTGACCTTCAAGCTGTCTTATAGCTCATTAAGAGCAACGTTAAAAGTCTTTCAGTAATCATAGTCTTGTTTAAAAAGTCACCGATCGGCGCTCGGATAGCTGTTTGATTGCATAACTTTATTTTATGAATTATTACCTTTTACACAAAGCCAGGAATCAGATAGACTTTTTATCGCATATATTGTACCTTAAGTGGAGATGAGGCTCCTCCGAAGAGGTAAAGTTAAGGACATCTACGAGTTAGACAGCGGTGAGATTCTCTTTCACTTTTCAGATCGTGTTTCAGCGTTTGACGTGATGATGGCGACGCCAATTCCAAGAAAAGGCGAAGTTCTTTGCAAGTTTGCGGCCTTCTGGTTTGATGCGCTTCAGACGCCTCATCATA
>DATLXY010000295.1:0-5529 GCA_035575335.1 Nitrososphaera sp.
TCCGCCTGGATGCGCTTGTTAGGCGCATCGCACGAGTGCAGCAACCATGCAGTGGCCGCGAGCGTGAACACTAGCAGCGTGCCCCAGATTGGGAGCTCGCCCGGGGCAGCAGCCAGACCGCGCCTGATGGCAACAGTTGAGTTCACTGATAGCACGAGCAGGTACAGCGATGCTTGGATCCCGGCAACCGTCGCGATGACGTAGCCCCACGGTCTGCGCCGCCAAAGCAGCACACCGCCGGTCACAAGCACGGGAACCATGAGCGTCATGTCGAGGGCGGCAACCAGATGGAAGGCCTCAGTCTCGACCGGCGTCGGGCGACCCGCGAACACGTATGCCGCCCAAGTAGCTAGCCACACCACGGAGAGGCCCGTTGCCACGAAGACGTAGTAGCCACCAAGAGTCCTCGCGGGGGTATTCACCGAGAAGGCACTTGCGATTGACGTCGCATCAGTTCGCACAAGACCGGTGATCAGCGACGCGGCTGCGACCACGAACGTGAGCACGTAGATCGCGAAGAACACATTTAGAGCAGCGCCGAGGACATAGTAGGCGTAGTTGTAGAACGCGTAGCCCAAGACGCCGAGCCAGATGAGACGAGCGCGAGTGGAGCCTCGAGACAGGAACCACATCGAACCCAGCAGAAGCGGGACGGCGATTAGCAAGGTGACCAAGTCGTTGCCGAACCACGTTGCCTTGATCCACGCGACATCGCGGTAAGCTTCGGAAGCGAGCAGGCCCAGAAGAGCCTGCGCAGCCATCAGCGCCGCCAAGGCAACCGAAACCCAGCGCTCATTCGTGCTCAGTCGACCACTCTGTGCAGATGCTTCGCTCACTCAGGTCTCCAACTCAAGTTGCGCCTAACGGCTTGCGCATCACCCGCAGGCGAGCCGAGCGGAGCGAGGCGAAGCCTGTCGGGTGCATGCGCTGGTTAGCCTGCGCCCTGCGTCTGAAACGTTACTCCTGTCTTTCGCTCTCTTCATCTTCTTCCGCTTCACCCGTAAAGTTTCTGGCGATTTCAATCCAACTGGTAATTTTGTCAGGGATGCCCTTTGATGGATAAATGTAAGTATATCCCCAACTTGACTCGCCCTGCCGCCAATACTTGAAGTCAGGATCAGTGACTTTACCTTTCCCAACCCGTAGTTCAAGTTGAATATATCTTTTCCGAAATCGGGTTATCGCAAAGACTCTATCTTTTTTGAAACGGAAGGAACGTGCTGTGGTGTAACTGAATGCTCCGTCTTTCTCCAAATGCGCTCTCAAATCGTTGAATACTTCTTGCAAATGCGGATGCTTCTTGAGCAGTTCGGCTTCCGTCGCAACTTCGCGTATCTGTGGCTCAATTTCGGCATTATCAACTTCCAATTTGGGAACCAAAACAATGTTATTGCCTGTGTCTCGTGCAACCATGTATGAAATTACTTTGACGTGGTTGGCTATGGCATAAATAGCATTGCGGACTCTATCGTCTATATCGCTGACAACACAGATAAGTCGAATGGACGGTTCGAAATCTTCTATATCTGGTTTGCGTTGACGAATAATTTTCTCCAGAATCGTCATTCGGTTTTCGTCTCGCGCAAACCAACTGAGGTAATCCATCAATTGGATGAGCGCGTCTTTGTCGAACTCTCCACGCCGTTTGTACTCGATGAATACGGGACGACTGCTATTGGTATCGAAGGCTAACGTATCTATCCGACCCGTACCAATGACAACTTCAGACTCGATAAATTCCAACCCTTCTTCGAGTTTAGACAAATCACTCTCAAAGGCTCTCTGTACATCTTTTTCCTTGAATTCCACATCTTCGGGAGAGAGAATTTTGATTTCCATTCGCTTCTAACCTGAACGTGTTATTTTGAAACGGTTACTCGCCTTGAAATTGGAACAAGCAGGCTAACGGCTGGCGCTTCAGCCGCGCCGCGAAGCGCAGCGGAGCGGCGTCGGCTGCAAGCGCGTGTTAGGCATCTCAAATCAGAACTTCTTTGACAATCCATATCATTACCAACAATGTGATGTAGAAAGGCCATATCGAGAAAGAAAGGAGTGCTGATAAAAATGTCTTTAGGATATTTCCTGCAGGGGTTACAGCATAGAGGTCTGAAGCACTTATTTCTTGTTTGTGGAGCTTCTCGATAAATACGTTATAAGCCTTTCGGAACATTCTCTCTAGTGCCAAATAGTAAGCATCCAAGACGAGGAAAAGGATAGTGGGTATTATCGCCAGGAGCGCGTACTGTGGATTTCCCTTGTCCGCTACAATAACAAGAATTGCTGAAACCAATGTTATACACCAAGCCTTGCACGATGCGCTGTTAGAAGCCATCCTTTGAATAACTGATTGGCTAATGGTCAAATGCGCTTGTACAGCCTGGGAATTTTCTCTGTATTCATTGTCTTTAGACATAAGCACCCCCCTAATAGTTTTCACGGATAGCGATTGCTTCTTCGACCCAAGCCGCCAAGTTGCGCTTGATATAGGCATAAACATCAGTGCTTGTGGAGTAGGGAGGGTCGTATGCTTTCACGATACTTGATAATCTCGTTCCATCTCGTTTCATCGTAAAACCATCGAAGGGATTGCTTCCCTTTGACGACTGACGACCTTCCCTGTCTTGTAGGTTGTGTATATATATGCCAAGTAATCCCTTCCCATCATTCCAAGACTTCTCAATTTCATAGTTAATCCACTTTCTTCCTGCCGTATGTGCTCCTATCAATACAATCGTACAGGATTTGCCATCCAATTGCTCGTCAATCCATTTCTGTATTGCTTGGTCTCCGCCACGCGTAATGGCTTCCCATTCATTGTCTGTTACAGGTGCATTACCTTCAATAACACCCATATTCCTAACTTGCGCCGCTCGCCAATTGTCTTCTTTGTAGTGGAAACTGTAGAAAACCCTACGTGCCATTTTAGTCTCTCCTTAGGATTTCGGTTGAGATGCCTAACGGCCCGCGCTTCAGCCGCCGCGAGCGAGCGCAGCGAGCGAAGCGGTCGGCCTGCAAGCGCTTGTTAGCCGCCTTCTGTAACTGTGTAAGATTCTCGTTGCTCAAATAAGCGCATCTGGATTGGAATACCAAATTGCTCAATGACATGATCTGGGATAGGCAATTTCTCTAGTAATCGTGGCTCTACTTTTATTGCACCATCACCATAAGACTTTCCGATCTTTGATAAGTTGGCCATTGTATCTGGATGATTGAGAATCTTCCAGATTTGATCTACATGTTTTTCATCATTACTTCTTGGATACACGCACAAGAATCCCGTCAGCGGGACAACCTTGGCAGTATTTCGGATAAATCTCGAATTACGACGGCCTAAATAAGCAAACAAAAATGGCGGCGGTACTCGAACTTCCATCTTGTACCAGGGTTTACGTTGTGCAATCAAGGGGCGTTTGGGTAATCCCAAACTCTCACCTTCTTGCAAGTACCGTTTGATAGATTCTGGGAATACTTCTATATCATCACCCTTAAGCGATAACAACAGAGTGGGTCTTCCCTTGCGTTCGAGCATCTCAATCGTCTCATGAGTAATTTCGTCTCCCGCGACGTCCCGTGTTCGCCCAATAGCCTTGACAAAATACTTATCAGGAATTTCCAGTTCTCTGGCTTTCTCAACAGTCATAAAAAAGAAGTCATTTGCTCCCGTCGCAATGCCGCGCATCACTCTGACAAAATCACCCAATACATATTTGGTATCGCAGTTCGAGATCGGTTCTCGTGAAAACCCTGTGGATAGACCCTCCTTCAAGTCTCGGGCAACGACAAATAAGTCTTGTTCGGACATATCTCCAAATCCAGACCTTACCCAACGTTTGAGCGAGTCGGTTGCTGGACGATAACACTTGACCCATAGGAATTGATCTTTTGGCGGTGTTTTGCGAATAAAGAAAATGAGCGGATTTGTATCAACGTTAGGGAATGGTGAGGCTTCAGGAGAAAACGTTATGACAGCATCCAGCGCGAAATTTGCTATAATCCAAGCCCATAGGTCGTAAGCAAATTTCCCTTCACACGTATCAGCGGGCATGATGAAGGCTAATCGTCCATTTTCTTCAAGTAATGACAAGGAGCGGATCAAAAAATAAACGTGCAGCCCTGCCCGTCCATCAAGCGGTTTGCCAATTATTTGAACACTTAAGCGCTTGAGTTGCGCTTTCTTATCTGGAGCAAGACGATGGTGTCGAATGTAAGGGGGATTAGCAACAATAGCGTGGAACTTGGTTTGTGGTGGTTGAAGCACAAAGTCAGCGATTTCTACCGAAGCAATATCCTCTTCACTTAAGCCATGCTCCAGCGCTTGAGATAACGTTGTCGGGTCAACTTCCATGCCAGCGAATCTAACGGGTATACCTTTTTCACTGGCTATTACTTTCGCGGCACGGAAGAATGCGCCTGTCCCAACTGCTGGATCGAACATCAGACCACCCTTTTCGGCCAAGACGTATTCAGCCATTGGTTCGGCGATCCAATCGGGTGTCCAAAACTGTCCTTTTTCTCTCAAAAGTTCTCTGGCTTCCCACGATGAGGGAAGTTTATAGATATTAGTTTTTAGCATTTCCAATCTCTCGCAAAACCGCTAATGCTTCTGGTCGCAGAGCCATCCTGCCACCTTCAAAGTGTACATAAGGCAAGATATGCCCATTTTTATCTTCAACAAACTTGGCTTTTAGTTCTGGTTCTTGAGTTGCATCACCGAGAGGATACGCATAGTGGTAGTAAATCTTGTAAATAACCTTTCTTGTGGTAGCGCCACCAGGCGCTTGAAAAACTTGCTCTGTAGGTAAAACAAGTCCTTGATCGATAAGATTCTGTGCTTCATCGAGGGAAATACCAAAAGCCATATCGTAAAAGACATGCCATATGTGAATTGGAATATTGTTCGTGTCCTGCCACTTTTGCAATGGTTCGCGGTCTTCTTCTTTAAGTATCAAAGTCGGCAAGACAGCATTTTTCTTTAATCCAGGTTTACCACCCAGCCGTTTTTGGGGTTTCAGCTCTGCGCCATAGTCTGGCATAAGCCTACCTTTCCAAAGGCTATTTTCACACTCTACAGCAAGTATAGCTCTGCCTAATAATTCTTGTATCGCATCGCTGCTCTCTGCTGTAAAGGGTAACTCACTTACTCCGCCAAGAGAACGAACAAGGGTATCTACAGTTTTTTGAGACGAATTTTTGAAAATCAACAGATCAGGGCGCTTGTTTTCCCCCAGCCCTGCCGCTTCAAGTCGTTCAAAGTAAAGTTCAAATGCCCTAACATCATCATCGGGCGCAGTTCCACTTGGCCCGTAAGGAATTGCAAAGAATTCATGTGTGTTGTTGATGGCTTGAATAATACGCTCTTCACTCCATACACCCTGTGACCAACGCATCAAAAAGTCACTTCCGCGCAAACGGCGAGGATTAAGCAAAAAGTCAAGCCACTCAACAGCAGCATATCCACGAAGCTCGAACTCGATGTCTTCAGCGCTAACACTCAGAATCTTCTCGAAAAGATGCATGTTTGGTTTCCTT
>DATLXY010000296.1:0-14179 GCA_035575335.1 Nitrososphaera sp.
CTGCCGCTAAAACAGGAGCTCCTGCAAAAAGGCCACAGGTTCCAGAGCGAGACTGACACCGAGGTCATCGCTCATTTGCTCGAGGATTATTATCACAGTGTAAATAATAACGATATCAAGGCGGCAATGCTAGAAACGGTGAAGCGACTTGATGGCTCCTATGCATTTGTCGCCATGTTTGCAAGTGGAACTCTTGCCTGTGCCCGGCTCGATGAACCGCTGGTAATAGGTGTTTCTGACAATGCCTATTATGCCTCAAGCGACGTGCTTGGATTTCTAGAGTATACCGACCAAGCGATGTTCCTTGATAACCGGGACATTGCAATAATCGACATGTCTGGAGTGAGGATCTTTAACTTCAGCGGCGAGACTGTGCAGAGAAACATCACCAAGGTAGCATGGGAGCTAGCCGATGTTAACAAGGGCGAATTCGCACATTACACTATCAAGGAGATATTCGAGCAGGTCACTAGCATCACGGCTGCTACGTACCAAGATGAACGTAAGCTAATGGCGTTCTGCGACGCGATTGCAGGCGCTGCTAATGTCATCGTCACCGGCAGCGGTACGAGCTATCACACATCGCTGATTGCGTCGATGCTGGGCTCGCGTTTTCTCAAGAAGCGATTTGAGCCTGTGATGGCAAGCGAGTTCAAGTACAACACTGAATCGATCGACAATGACACGGTCATTGTTGCAATTTCACAGAGCGGCGAGACTGCAGACGTGTTGTCTGCGACCAAGCTTGCAAGGGCAGCCGGTGCCAAGATACTCTCCATAGTCAACGTGCCCACATCATCCCTCGCAAGGACTGCTGATGTGTCATTAAGTATCAACTCAGGACCAGAGATAGGAGTAGCAGCGACAAAGAGCTTCACAGGTCAGCTGTCAATTGTGTATGCCATAATGGACCGCATAAGCGGAGGCAAGGTAGGATTTGACAGAGGTATGATGTCCAGCACGATAAGCAAGGTTCTGTCAGGCAGCGCGAGTATAGAACGTTTAGTGAACATGTCAATGCCAAAGGTAAATGATATTTATCTGCTTGGCAGGTCAATACATTTCCCGATAGCACTTGAGGGCGCCCTCAAGATGAAAGAGCTCGCCTATGTCCACGCAGAAGGCATAGCAGCTGGTGAACTAAAGCACGGACCTCTGGCGCTCATGGACAAGAACGTCGCCGTCTTTGTGATCAACCCCGATGACAAGACTTACAGCGACACCCTGTCCAGTGCCCACGAGGTAAAGGCAAGAGGTGCCAGGATAATCGGCATTTCAAACGTCCCAAACGATGTATATAATAACATGATCGAGATTCCCAGGTTAGACAACGAGTTGCTGTATCCATTAGTAGAAGTTATCCCGCTGCAGTTGTTCTCCTACTACCTTGCGCTACATCGTAACGCAGACCCGGACTTTCCTCGCAATCTGGCAAAATCCGTCACCGTCAGGTAAAAGTATATAGTTTGCCGGTGCGAATCTCAAAGCCGAAGACAGATGGCAGGCATGGCCGAAGAAGCGATTTGCGATTATTGCGGCAGCCAAATTGACGCCTGCATGTGCGTTTGCCCCTACTGCGGACAGAAAGATTCCTGTGAATGTTGCCTTTATGATGCAGCTACGGGCGGCGGCTGATTGCAGATTAATGACTAAGAGCCTGCTGCTGTCGTTTACGCTGAGGGTAAATCGCGGCGATGTTTTTAGCTTCGATGATCATGAACCTGAAAGTCATGGGAGCTTCTTGACTAGATTGGCACGGTGCCAGATGCAGAGCCAGCAACCGGTCACCAAAAAAACAATACAGCATTTGTGAGTGAGTACAGGAGCCAAAAGCTGAAGAGAAGCCACATCGAAATCCACACACCTTCCGTAAAGCTGGTTGCTGACACTGACAGGGCCCGGGACCCAGCACTAACGGTTGGAAACAGTCAAGTGGTGATCAGACAGGAACCACAAGAAAAACTCGAGTTGAGGGGATGCCAGTGGAACTCTAAAGCATTAAAAGAAGGGCATACGAAGAACGTTCGTTGGAAAGAACAAAGAACACCACAAATTCCCTTAGCTGGGTGATAGGGGGCGCTCAGGGAAGCGGCGTTGACTCTGCCGCAAACATATTCTCACGTGCCTGTGCTGCCGGCGGACTGCACATATTTGGCAAGAGGGAATACTATTCCAACATCAAGGGTGAGCACAGCTACTTTACAGTAAGAGTAAGTGACAGGCCAGTCCGCTCGCACGTGAACGAGATAAACGTGCTGGTATCGTTTGATGCAGAGACCATCTTCCGCCATTTCGAAGACGTTTCCCCGGGTGGCGCAATAATCTATGATTCTGACGTTTCAAAGACCCTTCTTTCAGAAGTCCCGACCATCGACGACCAGGCGGCTAGGAGGATAAAAAAGTCCCTTGGAAATGCAGATCTGGGGCTTTCAGTGCAGGACGCATTGGACCATGCCAGGATGCGCGGTGCGCTGCTCTTTCCCATGCCGTTCTTCCAACTGCTGCAAGAATTTGCTCAAAAGGCAAACGACCCTGCGCTCAGCAAGCTTACAAGGATGGTCAATGTAATGGCACTCTCTGCATCCATGGCCATACTGGATTTCGACAGTAATATTCTCGCGAGGGCGATACACTTCATCTTTCGCACAAAGAAAAAAGTCGCGGACCTCAATGTGGAAGCAGCTTCGCATGCGTACAACTATGCAAAGGCAAAGTTTGCAGAAAGCAACTTTGGGTACCGGCTAAAGACAAGGCCCACTCAAAAGGACATGATAATAGTGCAGGGGAACCAATCGTCGGCATTGGGCAAGATGGTTGCAGGCTGCAGATTCCAGACATACTATCCTATAACGCCTGCATCAGACGACAGTGAATTTCTAGAGTCAAACGAGATTCTAGATATTAATGACTCGGGCAAGAAAGGGTCTGCGCTAGTAGTTCAAACAGAAGACGAGATCGCGGCCATTACAATGGCTATAGGCAGCGCGCTTACCGGCGCGCGTTCCGCGACTGCAACATCGGGTCCGGGATTTTCACTCATGGCAGAGGCACTTGGCTGGGCAGGCATTAACGAAGTGCCGGTGGTCATTTCCCTCTACCAGCGCGCCGGACCATCGACGGGACTTCCAACGCGGCATGAGCAAGGTGATCTCCACTTTGCGCTGAATGCAGGCCACGGTGAGTTCCCTAGGATTGTCTTTGCATCAGGCGACATAGAAGAGAGCTTTTACGACACTATCAAGGCATTCAACTTTGCAGACAAGTACCAGGTGCCTGTCATACACCTTCTCGATAAGGCTATAGCAAACAGCGTTATGACCTGCCGCGCTTTTGATCCGTTCAAGGTGAGGATCGACAGAGGATCAATGCTAAAACAAGTAACTGAGAAGGACAAGGGTGCGGCAGGTCACTATCTGCGTTTCAGGCTATCTGAAGATAACCCGGTGAGCCCGAGGGCTGTACTTGGGACAAGGGACGCCATCTTCTGGAATACAGGAGATGAACACACCGAAGAGGGTCACATCACAGAGGATCCGGAGTTAAGAATACTGATGATGGACAAGAGGATGAGAAAGCTACAGCTTGCTCTTAAGGAAATCCCTGATGATGACAAGGCAGTGCAGTACGGTGATGAAAAAAGTGACATCGCAATAGTGAGCTGGGGCTCTACCAAGGGCGTGATACTTGACGCGATGGACATGCTTGCGGCGGAAGGTATCAGCGCAAAGTTTGTGCAGGTCCGGCTCATCAGCCCTTTCCCGGCAGAGATGGTAAAATCTATGTTAAAGGACTGCGAGATAATAGTAGACGTTGAGATGAACTATTCCGGCCAGCTCGGATCTGTTTTATGTCAGCACAGCGGAATAGAATGGAACTACCAGATTGTTAAATACAATGGGAGACCGATGTCTCTAGACGAGGTTTATAATGCTTTAAAGCAGATAAAGGATGGTAATGCTCCAAGGAGGCAGGTGTTGAGGAGTGGCGCTTAAGCTTTCCGATTACAAGACGGACGTACATAATGACTGGTGTCCTGGATGCGGCGACTTTGGCATACTGAACGCCATTCAGATGGCGCTGGCAGACATGCAGGTACCGCCTCACAGGGCGACGATATTCTCTGGAATCGGATGTTCTGGTAAGACTCCTCACTATATCAAAACTTATGGCATCCACACTCTTCACGGCAGAGTCCTCCCATTTGCGCAGGGGGCAAAACTCGCAAATCCAGAACTTGAAGTAATCGCTGTGGGAGGCGATGGCGACGGCCTTGGAATCGGCGCGGGCCATTTTGTGAGTGCAGGACGCAGAAATGTCGACATGGTATATATCATCTTCAACAACGCCGTCTATGGTCTTACTAAGGGACAAGCTTCACCCACTCTGAAACTGGGCATGAAGACCAAATCGCTGCCGCAGCCAAACGTCAATAATTCAGTCAACCCAATCGCTCTTGCACTTGTTTCGGGCTTTACATTTCTTGCTCGCGGGTACTCTTATGACGTCAGGCACCTGAAGGACTTGATAAAAAAAGCAGTAGCCCACGATGGTTTGGCATTCATTGATGTACTCCAACCGTGCCCGACTTACAACGACATCAACACCAAGGAGTGGTTCCAAGGACTTGACAACATTGACCCGGAGACGCGCAGACCCGTGCCAAGAATGTACAAGCTGGAAGAGACTGGTTATGATGGCGTGGTGCACGACCCTAGAGAAATAAGCCAAAAGATGACCCAAGTAATAGAAAAGTCAAATGAGTGGGGCGACAAGATCCCGATCGGGGTGTTCTATCAGAACGAGCACGTCCCGACGTATCAAGATAGGATAACTGCAAGGATACCAGACTACATGGAGAATCCCCCATCCGCTCAACAGATTGCAGACGAGGAAGGCAGGACGATAACGAACATCGACAGGCTTCTTGCAGATCTTAGAGTGGACCAATAAGATCGTCGAGCGGGCCCGAAGGGCTTCGATCCCTTGGCCTGCGGTTCCGAAGACTCCTGACTCCGCTATGAGGGGCAGTTCTACGTTTTCAAAA
The DNA here is from genome assembly GCA_035575335.1 of Nitrososphaera sp. GTDB lineage: Archaea > Thermoproteota > Nitrososphaeria > Nitrososphaerales > Nitrososphaeraceae > Nitrososphaera. The sequence continues at coordinate 5,045 of DATLXY010000296.1, forward strand.
ACCTCAAGCTTCTTCTTTATCTTGTAATTGAGTTTTGACTTCTGAATGTTTGTAAGGTTAGGGAGTTTGCCTGAGAGATAAGCTATTTCTGTCCTAGTTAGAAGTGCTGGCTTGATGTCCTCAGTCATTGTAGATGAGGTCATTGGGAGTCGCTAATAGCTCTTATCTCCCAATAACTATTTCCAAAGGTTAGGATTTCTTGCTTCGTAATTATGAAAATCTCTCATTATTTCACTTATGACAAGGAAGGGACGTCTAGTTAGCTTCTCCTTCACGCTCTTCAGCAGATTATTCATTCCTTTATCAATGTTTGACAAGACCTCCTCTAAGTACTTGAGGTTGCAGATTACTATCGATAATTCATTTTCCGAATAAACGAGATTCTTCAAATAAGGCGGAGTAATGTTTGGTCTGAACGGATAGACCCCATATCCTATGTCAGTGATGTCGGTAATCTTGTCCTCCTGCATCTCAACTTTTAGCAAACCATTGTTTTTGCCCAAAACAATGATAGGAATCCAAAAGGTTACATAGTAAACATATCCTCGTGAGAGTATCTCCATAGCAAACTTGTTCACTTTCTCGTTATATTGTTGTCTGTTGATTAGGCGAGATTCATCTCGTCTCTTAATTTCCTAACATAAGTTTTGTATTTGGAAATTGTTTGCTCTTCTTCTTCATAATGTTCGTAGAGTGCGCTATGTTCGTCGTCGATTACGTTCGCAAAGTAAGCTACAGCATTAGCAAGTTGATTAGCTGCTTCGTAAATAGTTCGATCTGAGGTATGGAAGGTCATGCTACCAACATCGACCTCTGCTATATTATGAATCGTTATTGGAAAAGGAAAGAAATGAGCAAATGCGTGTTTGTCTGGAAGTGGCGCAAACAGATTCCCAGATCCAAACAGGGGTGGGAACCCCCAATCATTGACATAATCGGTCTCGAAGGCAAAGAAATCGTTTGTTGATGAATACTTGCATTCTGCGATAAGATTCACAGAAAATAAGATCTCACTTTCGCCAATCTTCAGACTCGGGAAAATTTTCTCTGCGTAAATGTCTATTTCCCTCCATGATTCTTCTTTTGTCGTTGGGTTAATTTGGGAGTAATATCGATCTGAGTAGATGCTGTAATCATTTTTGTCAATAATTCTCCTTGCTGCGACTTCCAGCGGAAATCCTACCTTTTCAATTGCTATCTTGAGCTTATCTACAACGCCTTGGTTCGCCAACCATTCCTCGTAGGAATTTTTTATTTCTGAATTACTCTTTCCCCCGCCTCTGCTCAATATCCTTCTAACTGTTGGAAAGTAACCATCAGATTATTTCTTTTGCTATTGCACCTTGGTTATCTTTGCGCTGAATGTTAGGATACCACTGAAAAGGCTTCTCGCTTCCAGATAGGACATTGAGCTGATCTCTTCGTCTGTCAGATTCAGGCATTTCTTCAGGGTCGCGGTCACCATCTGCCACTGTTGACGTTCTGAAGTGACGAACTGAAGATATTTTTCAGGATCTTTTTGACCTTCTATGAAGAGTTTCATGTGTTCTTCCATGCCTTTCCAGATAGCCTGAACTTCTCCTACTGTCAGTGGCTTCTTCATGATGTAGGTCTTGCCATTGCAGATCACTTCATACAGAATCATGCCTTCCATCCTCTCCTTCTTGCTTCCCTGATTCCATAGCGGTCTAAGACTTCCTCGAGATCCCTTTCTGCATGAATGCTCCCTTCTACGTAGATATTGATAGTAGGTGTTGTAGTAGTCGTGCTTGTGCCTGTCCTTCCTATAGGGCGAATCGTGACTTCTTCAGGTTGTCCTGCTTCCCCTGCCAAGAAGAGCATGGGCTTATCGGCTATAGTATGGAGCCCTGTAGCTCCCTTCTTAATTCCACTAGAGCCTGAGGATGGCGGAGGAGAAGGATTGCCACTGAGGAAGTTCGAAATTCCGCTAGCGACATTGCCCGGTAATTTAGCTAGCCAGTCTAGAGCGTTCCTCACTGAAGCTATTATTCTATTGACCATTCCTGAGACTGTATTCACTACGCTATTCGCTGCGTTAGTCGTTAGGTTTTTCACTGAATCCCAGAAGGCAGTAAACGCTCCTTGCAGGAAATCCATAAAGCTCTGCGACATGGCAACTACTCCTAGCCACATCGCTTCGAAGCCAGCCTGAAGACCTAGCCATATAACCTCTAGACCTGAAACAAAGCCATCCCATGCAGCAACAGCTCCCTTGACGAATGACTCTAGGAACTTCCCTGCTCCTTCCCATAGAGCCTGAAATCCTGAGAGGAACTGACCTGCTAGCCACTCGAAGCCCGGTCTAATGAAATCGATAAAGGCTCCGAAGGCTGCTGCTAGTTCATCCCAATATTCAATGACTAGAGGGATTATGATAGATAGAGCTAGGATAGCCCATCCTACGGGGCCAAGTGAAGCCCACATGCTTCTGAGAGCTCCAGTCGCAGTCCTCAGTCCTCCACTAAAAATAGCGAAGCCTGTTCCCGAAGTCTTCAACTGAGTCGCAGTCTGGATAGCAGAGCTTCCTATGAGAGCAATGCTCGTTGCAAATGATATGATTCCTTGCGTTTTATCTGCTGCCATCTGTGCATTTGCTTGTTCTAGTTCTGCCTTGATTGAAGCGATCTGCCTAGCGTATTCTTCTTTCTTCTCAGGATCTATTGCAGCGTTATAGTTGCGCTCTGCTTCTGCTAGCTGATTCTGAAGTTCTATCAACTGACCAGAGCTTGTCCTCATAAGAAGCTGAGCTATATTGATAGCAGTCATCGCTGTAGTAGTGGCTGACAAAACCCGATTGAACCCTGAAAGAGTCCTACTTAGCTGGTTTATTGTCGGGTGCTGAGCTAGCCAGAGCCTATTTTGAAGTGCGTGTTGATTGGTAAGAGTTCTAAGGACTCCTCCCTGTTTATTGAGCTCTTTCGAATATTGCTCGACAGAAATCTCCCCACGATTGAACTGCTCATGAAGCTCCGATAACCTTCTCTTAACGTCTTCAGCTCCAGCAATCGATAGCTTCCACGCTAGCTGAACCTCTTCAGAAGCCATTAGAGTGCCTCCTAAGAATTGACGTGCACGTCATATCGATATGACAAGAATGAGGAAACTTGTCCCTTAGAGTAGAGAACTACTGCTCATTTCCATATGAGCAAAATTATAACTCGCTAGTGATATGTTTAAATTTCCTGCTGGAAAGTTTACAGCCAAAAATAGCCCATAGAATTAGACATTCTCTAGCTGAACTGATTTCAGCTGAACTTCCTGACAAGTCCGGGTCTTTGGGTAACGTTGTAGCTTTAGAGAGAGATAGAACCGAAGGCCATCGCATAAGGGTCAGGATAAAGGTCTGCTCACACCATGTGAGCACAAATCTCCGATTTCAAGAATTGGCCGAAGGCGTAACCAACATCGATGCCCAAGGGAGCATTAGTTCTCTAGTTATAGACTAGCATGTCTAGTATCGATGTCATTAGTTGAATTCAGAAAAATTCAGGCTTTGCCAAACGAACGAAGCTATCTTTTGGTGATCCCGAAGCAATTCGTATCACAGCTTCACGTGGGCAAAGGAGATTACGTCAAGATGGAATGTGATGAACAACGTTTGATCGTTCAGAAAGCTTGAGGAGATGGTGAAAAAGGATGAACGAAGAACTGCAGATAGAACAGCTTGAAAAGCGCATAAAAGAACTAGAAGCCCTAGTTATCAGGCATGAACCTATAGACTCCAGACTTCCACTCTGCCCTGACTGCGAGAAGCCAATCACCTGCGAGCGATTCGGGGGATTAGAATACAAGCATTACTGTACACATTGTGACAAGGAATTCGCAATAAGTCGAGTTCAACCTTCGCTTCCAGAACCTAAAGAGCCCCTTCCTATTTGCTCAGACTGTAAAGAAAATCCTGCTTCAACAACTGTCTGGTCAGAGAAGAGAGTACCTCAAGTCTGCGAGAGATGTACTCGCTATCATTGAAGGAGTGAGGGAAATGGCTAGATTCAGAGAAGTTTGCTGTCGATACTGCAATCGGGTTATAACGTTTTGTGACCTGATTGTTTCGAAGAGAGGTAATGCTATTCCTCTAGACCCTGCTGATATGCGTCCACATCGATGTCCTTCACCCGATAATCCCTTCAACCAAAGGAGGCGCAGGAAATGATAGCATTCGGTTTGCAAGACGAAGCAGAAATTGCAATAATGCAAGTCCTGAGGGATCGAAAATCTTCAGAAACGGACAAGAAAGGAGCTCTAGTTGAAGAGATCCTCAATAGGATTTTCATTCGTACTTTGCAGGATACAGGAGAGATCCTATACTATCGTGATGGAGTCTATGTACCGGGCGGGAGAGAAAAAATCCTAGCAGAGCTCCAAAACCTAGGCGGCTACGAGATTACCAACCACATGCGCAATGAAGTTATCGAGACAATAAAATCGATGACATACACTCCCAGAGAAGAATTCGACAAGGATCCCAATATTCTGAATCTGAAGAATGGACTTTTGAATATACAAACAGGAGAATTCAGAAAGGAGCATGACCCAAACTACCTTTCGGTGACCCAGATTCCAATAATCTACAACGAGAAAGCGAAATGTCCTAACATCATCAAGTTCCTGCGCTCCACAATAGAACCAGAATACATGGCTACAGTATCGAAGATGCTAGGCTATCTCCTCCTGAAATCAGCTAGATACCAAAAAGGATTCATGCTGTGCGGTGAAGGGTCAAATGGAAAATCCGTCTTTCTTGGGCTCATAGAGGCCTTCCTAGGCGCAGAAAATGTGAGCAATGTATCACTTCACGACCTGACTTCGGATCGCTATGCTTCCGCTGAACTCTATGGCAAGATGGCTAACATCTTTGCAGATCTCCGAGCAGACAAGATCACTGATGCAGGAACTTTCAAAGTAGTAGTCTCGGGTGACAGAATCAGAGCGCAACGGAAACATCAACAGCCATTTACCTTCAAACCCTACGCCAAGCTGATCTTCTCTGCAAATCAGATCCCTGAGACATCGGACAAGAGCTATGCCTATTTTAGACGATGGGTAATAATTCCATTCTTCAGGACATTTGAAGGAAAAAACAGAGATGAGACGTTAAAGGAGAAATTGACAACAGAAGAAGAGCTCTCTGGCTTATTGAACTTAGCTCTGAAAGGTTTGAAGAAGCTCAGGGATGAGCATGGCTTCAAAGATGATGACGTAGAAGAGATCAAACGTCAGTATGAGCTAGGTGCTAGCAGAATCAAGACCTTCATAGAAGAAGAGTGCATACTACAGCCAGAAAACGAGAACCTATGGATAGAATCGGACAAGCTTAGGGAAGCCTTCAAAGCATACTGCGAAAAAGAAGGAACATCATTCATCAATGAACGAAAGTTAGGCGAAGAACTCAAGGCACTAGGAATCAGCCACAAGCAGAAGAGGATTGGAAGAGACAAACGCTATTGTTACTTTGGGATAGCTCTGAAGAAGGATTGTCTTGCTGTCTTAGACAAAACTCCAACTTATTTAGCCATACAAGAAGATCATAATACTATAGAGAGGAAAATAGAGGGCAATTCAATTGAGACAATAAGACAATTTGCTTCCAACTCGGAAGCACTATTCTTTTCTCATACAGCTCATGTCAGCTAAACTGACATGTTTGTGCTCATTTATGTCAGTCATGTCTGTTATTCAGCGACTACGTTTATTTACGACCTAATCAGTGCCAACGGGCCAAATGAAAACCTCAAACAAGATCATCATAGGAATAGTGACCGCTGGCATCATTTTAGGAGCCATTTCAACCTTCAACGCCTATAACCAGCTATCAAGGATCGAAGCAGAAAGGCAGGCCAAGTTGGCACCACTCGAAGCTGAACTCAATCAAATGCTCAATGAATTCACAGATTCATGCCTAGAAAGCCTACCTGAAGGAGACCCTACCTGCGATATCGAACTAAGGAAGAATCAAGAGGAGCTCTGCGAAAGTGAAGGAATGACCAAATACGACATTTGTAGAGACGATAGGATAGACCAATACTATAGGGAAAAGAATAACCAATCATGAAATCAGATTCAGAAATGAAGATTTTCTTATAGTATTCTCGATTGCCTAAAGTATAATAACTACAGAATTTTCTTCTAAAATAAGTGCCTGTAGAAACGTCTGAAATTTCTGACCTAATTAGCAGTGTGCAGGTTCGTCTTACCCTTGAGGGCAGAAAAAGGGTCTTTGAACAAAAGCGCGAATTGAGGACCAATGACATTAATGAGCGACAGGATCCCGAGGAATTTACAAGAAGCTTCCTGATTGATGGGATTTTATTTGATATCCTAAAGCTCAAACTAATAGGTAGAAACAGAAAATTCCAAACACCAGACGGTGAACGGAAGGTCGATTATGCACTTCAACATGAAGACCTGAAAATACTGGTTGAAGCAAAGCCGATGAATGCAGATTTGAAGACAAAATCTAAAGACGGTGCAGTTAATCAGATTATGGGCGTTTTCAGGCTAGTAGAAGTCGAAAAGGAATTTGACTTTGGAATTGCGACAGACGGACTACTTTGGATATTCATCAATAAGGAAAGACAGATAATAGCGGAATTAAACATCAGGGGAAAAGTTTGATCGAATAAAAAAGTACCTGATAGGACATGAGAGACTACCAAAGAGGAAGCTTGAGGAAATCAGCAAGAAATTCTATGAGGAATATAATGACCTATTACATGGAATTGATCGCATACCAAAGTCTGAATCTTTGGTGCAATCTATCTTGAACGTGGATAATGAAGATGACAGAGAAGAAATAGCACAGATAACAGTAAACAGACTCATTTTCATCAAGTTCCTTGAAACTATCAATATCATAAGAGGAGAGGTTCTAGAGTATTTGCGCAATTTAGAAGAGCATAACCTGAATCTAAAGCTATTTCAATTGTTCTTTGAAGTAATGAATACCAAGAAAGAAAATAGAGGTAGCATTGACCCTCGCTTCGCCGACATCCCATACCTCAATGGCTCACTCTTCGAACCGCTCGAGGTAGAAAGAAAGCATCAACAGTATCGGATAAAGGCAGAAATTCTTAAGCGGATAATTGATTTTCTGGGTAGATTCAGATTTGCTAGATATGAATCGTTAGATGGTGAAGATGAAAGTATTGACCCTGAAATTCTAGGCTACATCTTTGAAAGGTCTATGACTGCGAAGGATAGGAAAGGAACTGGAGCATACTACACGCCTAGAGAAATAACCAAATACATTGCCAAGAATTGCATCTATCCAATAATCCTTGAAAAGTCAAATTATTTCTTAGAAAAGAACAGAGGTTACAAAAAAAGTGAATTGTTATCGAGTGTAGATGAAATTCTCATCTTGCCTGCTACTTCACAAAAAGTAATTCTCAATGACATTATCCTAAAGCTGACAGTCTGTGACAATGCGTGTGGGTCAGGTAGTTTTCTACTTGCTGCGGCGAATGTCTTATTCGAGCTTGCTAGAAATGTTAATGATAATTTAGGTACGCCCTTTACAGACATCTATTTAAAAAAGCAGATACTACGATCGCTTTACGGCGTAGACATCAACTCAAGAGCAGTAGAGATAGCGCATCTGCGCTTGTGGTTATGGTTAATTGAATCCTATACAAGCGACTACATAGAACCACTACCGAACATCGAGTATAACCTAGAGGTCGGAAATTCGCTAATAGGATACGTGGACATGGAAGCCTTTGGAAAGACAAAGGTTACGCTAGATGATTTCACAGGCTCAGAAGAATCTGCAAAACTGTTGCTATCACGTTTTGTAGACCTGAAATCTACTTATGGTGCTGCATTTGGCAATGAAGCACGAAAATTAAGAGAAAGAATTGAGGATGTCAGAGATAAGCTCCAAAGACAGCTAGATAGGGAGGCCTACATTGAAATTAGTCATAAACTTGGGATAGACATAAACAGACAGGAATTTTTACGTCTAAAGCCGTTTCACTATGGTTTTGAATTCTACGAGATATTTGACTTAGAATTGCCAAAGTTTGAGAGGGGATTTGATGTCGTGATTGGAAATCCCCCATATGTTGACTCGGAAGAAATGGTAAAGAATCAACAAAAATTCAGAGACATACTGTCTGAGACGTATGATAGCGCTGTTGGCAATTGGGATCTATATGTTCCATTCTTTGAAAGAGCTATGCAGATTACAACTGTAGGGGGGATAGTCTGTTTTATTTCTCCGAACAAGTGGCTATCGATTGGCTATGGCGAGTCCCTAAGACACATGTTTGCTAAGCAATTGATTCGATTATGTAATTGCGATGAAATTGATGTTTTTCAAGATGCGGATAATTCTCCAGTAATATCTTTCTTCAAGAAGCAAGATCTCTCATCAGAGGTAATGGTCGATTATTTCAGAGCAGATTATCAAGTGATAGCTATGAGTCCCGCACCACGCAAGATCCTTGAACTTGATAATTGGGGGATACTGATTAGCAAATATATCAACACACTTCTAATAATATTGAATCAAAAGCACCAGCTAGCTCCAGAATATTGTGACGTTGAAAATCCGTTTACCGTTTCAGAAGCGTATGAATTGGCAAAGCTCGTCTACGACGGAAAAGCCAATGAAAAGGAATTCAAGCTGATAAATACTGGCACAATAGACCGCTTTCAATCCCTATGGGGCAAAAAGACAACTAGCTATATCAAAAGGAAATACAAGTATCCGTATGTTCGAAAAGCAGAATTTAAGAAGCTCATGCCTAAGCGATTTGAGCAGTCAAGTTCGCCAAAGCTAATCATTACAGGGATTAGATATTTCGAATCTTTTCTAGATGAAGATGGTTCGCATGTTGCAGGCAAGTCTACGATAATCATCAGGAATCCCAAGAAAGCGAACTTGAAAGCTCTAAATGCCCTACTGAATTCGAAGCTAATTGGCTTCTACATGAGAGAAGCATTCAGAACAGCGGGCATACAGGGTGGAGTAAATTTCAGTTCATCCATGGTCGAAATTATTCCTGTTCCAAATCTGACCGCTAGTCATATTTCTAATCTTACAAAACTACATGATAAGATGGTAGGTTATATAGAGAATCAATATTCGATAGCAATTAGCAGAACTGATAA
>DATLXY010000297.1:0-2815 GCA_035575335.1 Nitrososphaera sp.
GCGAGATTGGCTACAACCTGATAAACGATCTGGAAGAAGAGGTCATGGTAAAGCAGATGGATATTGCGGCGGAAAAGGACATGCTGATGACAGTTCATCTGCCTCACAACAACAAGCCCGAAGGCATGCGAAGGATAGAAGTAATATTGAACAGCGAAAAGGGCAGACGATACAATCGTAGGAAGATACTGGTGGATCACAACGTGGAAGAGACCATAGGGAAGACAATCGAGCTCGGCATGTGGGCAGGTCTTTCTGTCTATCCCATTTCAAAGCTCTCCCCCGAGCGGGCAATGAACATTATTAGAAAGTACGGCACCGAGAGGATAATGGTGCATAGTGCAGCTGATTGGGGCCCGTCAGACCCGCTCAGCGTCCCGCTTGTCGCAAGGGAGATGAGAAAGGCTGGATTCAGCAGCAATGAGATCGAGCGCGTCACTTTCTACAACGCTTATGAGTTCTTCAAACAGTCCCCTAGGTTCACCTGGAAACCGTGACTATGAAGAAGCAGCAACTAGCATTCAGCACCAACGCATTCAAGCGCTATTTGCTGGAAGACTCGGTGCGCGAGATCGCAAAGGTAGGCTACAGCGGGGTTGAGATCCTATGCGACGTGCCCCACGCATACCCCCCAAATTTCGGAGCCTGCCAAGTAGAATCGCTCAAGAGAACTCTTGCATCATTCGGCTTACAAATTTCAAACCTCAATGCATTTACATTGTATGCCATAGGCGACGTCTATCGTCCTTCTTGGATAGAAGACGACGGACACGCTCGGGACCTGCGTATACGACACACCATAGATTGCATACGGATTGCGAAAGAGCTGGGTGCAAAGCACCTATCAACAGAGCCCGGTGGGCCCGTTGCCGCACCTTCACATCCTGCCTACTCGCATAAGCTTGAGATATTCTTGGAGTCGCTTGCAAAAGCTGCAGTTGTTGCGGAGGAGCAAGATGTTAGGCTGCTGGTCGAGCCAGAACCTGGCTTACTGATAGAGAACTCACGTCAGTTCAAGTACTTTATGGAAAAAATTGACTCTAACTACATAGGGCTCAACTTTGACATCGGCCATTTCTACTGCGTAAATGAAGAGCCTGCCAAGCTCGTCTATGAGCTATCGGGCTATATCTCGCACTTTCATCTTGCAGACATTGCAAGCAACAGGGTACACAACCATCTGATCCCGGGCACTGGTTCGATTGATTTCAGGCCCATATTTGACGCGATGGATGATATTGGATATGAAGAGTTCGTGACTGTCGAGCTCTATCCCTACCAAGATAACCCTGTCCAAGCGGCAAGGGAGGCGTACGACTATCTTTGCAAGATCATGTAGGTTCGCACTTGCGGCAATACCTGCTTTTGATCAGGCTGCCGAATGTGTTTACGACGCCCTCTAACATACTGGCTGGATATTTCGCGACTACGCCGCTTGGAGAGGCGAATGGTCTGCATCTGATACCGTTGGTAGTCTCTTCGGGGCTGCTGTACATCGCCGGCATTACTATGAACGACTACTTTGACATTGAGACTGACAGGGAAGAGCGTCCATCACGTCCTCTCCCTTCTGGAAGGGTTCCTAGAAATCATGCGATGGCCATTGCCCTCATAGCAATAATCGCTGCCAATGCAATAGTGCTGGTGGCCATTGGGCCCGTAGCTCTTGCGGTGAGTCTGGCCCTGACTGCCACGATAATCGCATACGACTATAGGCTAAAACACGCCACTGATGCTATTGCAAGTCCATTTACAATGGGTGGAACTCGTTTTCTCAACGTGATCTTGGGCGCAAGTCCTGCAATATCTGCCACATTGTTTGGCGGTTCCGAGTTGCGAGCAGAAACAGCTATCTTTGCAGCGACATCCCTGCTTGCGTATGTGACCGCGATAATGTTGCTGAGCAAGAAGGAAGTTGGAGGAGAAAAGCCCGGCAGCCTGCCCTTCTACATGACCTTTGTTCTTGTTGGAGTTATAGCTGTAACAGGACTGCTATTGTTCGACTTGCAAAGTGAATTTCTGGTCATTTTGGCTATATTTGCCGCCGCCATCTCGCTTACCTTCATTCAATATATCAGCAGAGGAGATACTTCACGGCCTGTTCAAAAAGCAATAAGAAACATGATCATCTCCATAATAATCCTCGATTCAGTATTCGTCAGCGGAACTGCCGGGCTATTTTATGGATTGGCTGCGCTGCTGCTTATCATCCCTGCGGTAGTGGGAGCAAAAAAGCTCTACATGACCTGATGCGAATTCATTTAAACAATAGTAGGATATTGAGGAGCAGCCAAGTCAGATGATGATGAGGAAGAAGCATTCCATAGTGATCGATGTTGTCGGGCTGGAACAGCAGCACCTTGATTCTGGGCTCACGCCTAACATCTCCAAGCTAGTGGGAAGTGGCGAAGCGGCACCCATGGAGCCGGTATTCCCTGCTCTCACCTGCACAGTTCAGGCAAGCATCCTCTCAGGAAAGTATCCTCGAGAGCACGGCATAGTCGCAAACGGCCTCTATGACAGAGATACATTTAGCGTATCATTCTGGGAACAGCCAAGCTCACTTGTCAAAACACAGAGGGTATGGGACGTGACCCGGCATAACGGTGCAAAAACCGCTGTGCTCTTCTGGCAGAATACTATGTATGCCAATTCGGACATCGTGGTTACCCCGAGGCCTATCCATCTTGATGACAAGATGCTGATGTGGTGTTATTCAAAGCCTGTCGGCTATTATGAAAGGCTAAAGGAGAAATTTGGCGAATTCGATCTTGCAACCTACTGGGGGCCACTTGCGTCCATAAAGTCAAGTGAA
>DATLXY010000298.1:0-8299 GCA_035575335.1 Nitrososphaera sp.
TCGAGCCAGATGTTGTCTATTATCCTGTGAGTCTTGGGAGGGATCCAGTACTCGGCATATTTCGTGGTGGGTCGCTTGCGAATGAATTCCAGCTTCTTGCCTGTAGCCTCCCAGTACTGTTCACGGGTCATCCTGTCTGAAAATTTCCTTTCGTAATTCTTGTAATTTGATATGGCTCTTAGCGCCCTCGGCCTTGCCCACTTCCACTGTCCTCTTTCAGGCGTGACTCCGAAGATTTCATAGCGCATAGTAGGCCTGTCGACGTTGCTCCAGAACCCCATCCACTTTGCTCTTGTGTGACGCTCTGCAAGGGGTAGAGAGAATTTGGTTTTTGCGGATCGTGAATACCACAATATCGAATCATACGCTGTATGCATCCTGTCTATCGAGTTGAACTGGTATTGAAGATTCTTTGTTCGGCCTCTCTTTACGATGATTTCGTTCCTGAAATTTTCTGACCCAAATATCCGGTCCATTATCACCTTGACATAGTGGACGGCGTGCCAGTCAAGATGGACAAAGACCGAGCCTGCTGGCGATAGCAGCTCACGGATGCGGGTTAGACGTTCATACATCATCTCAAGGTACTTGTCTTGTTCCCAAAGATCTTCAAACGCGGCGCGTATGTTGCTTTCAATGCGATGAAAGTAGCGTTCGCCTGTCAAAAAGGGCGGGTCGATATATACCAGGTTGATCTTGCCTTGATAGCCATGCTTGAGCAGATAATTGATGCAGACAAGGTTGTCGCAGTGGAAAAGCAGGTTCTTATTCTTCAGGCCCGCATGGCGTGGCTTACAAGCTAGCCGGGCTCTTGCTGGCATAGCCTTGAGATTATGCTGCTTGCTATTATCCGGATCGGGTCACAGAGCTGCTGTACATCGTTAGAGCTCAGATGTAAACGCGCACCAGTGTTGCCTTCGCGTCCAGAACCCACCGCACTGCGCTACCAAGCAAATGTAGTGAACCAAGGATGTACGCTCCCAGCTACTGCAACCAATAGAACACGCGTTATTGGTGCTGTATCAGGATCCGGTTCCTTTTATTGCTCGCACGAGTATGGTCTAAAGATCGATAATCCCGAAAAATACAGCTGGGCAAAAGCATGCTCAGGCTCACTAGCTTGGTATAGTAGCAGTAACATCGTTCAGCGTACAACTATACCTGAAGCATTTGGATCCGCTCACCGAATCCGAGTGATCCCGTCTGCATCCTCTTGATCTAACGAAACTATTTCTACCTCATGAATTATGGTTCGCATATTGCCTGTCGACTCTATGGCTAGAGGGTACCTCTTGTCTGAACCATAGCGCGGGTGATCGAATGTATAAGACATACCGGCCTTACGTTCAAGACAATCATCTCGCTTTACCTCGTAAACCGAGGCTGACAGAAACTGCCCTTTGGCCAGGAGATGCATCTCGTACTGGACGTCGCTAAGGGGGGCAAATTCTGTGCTGGAAGTCTTTGCTCCTGCTTTTGGCTCTTGATCCTGCAGAACATTCTGCTCTACAGGCCATACTGATACCAAGCCGAATCTGTTGTATTCGAGCGACAGGTAGGCGCCAAACCAGTCATGACCTGGATCCCATGAAGGCTCAAAATCATAAGTGACTCGGAAATAGGTGTTATTGCGCAGTCCTTCATAGATTGGTATTTCACGCCATTCAGATGGAGTCCAAGCTGGGAAGGGCGAGGGAAGTACCAGGCTTTTATTCTCATGTCCAACTTGGATAAGTGTGAATCTTACCCTCATTACAAAATCCATAGGAACAGGCGCGGAAGTGATCATTGTGCCGCGGTCTCCATTGCTCGGGTACTGAGTATTTCTGACATTGAGCAGTCTCAATTCGTAATTTATGCCGTCCTGACTTCTGTCAATATCATAGACCCCGTGTTGGGGCCGCCCGTGGGGAGGATACCACATCCCGCCTGTAGGGTTCGACGATTTTTGCAGACCACCCTGTATTCGCAGGTCATCAAAGATCATGTTCTGCCCTGTCAGACCTTCATTGACATCAAGTATGATAGCGATTTCACTGATCCTTGACATATCCACGTTGTTACCATCATCGTGGTATTGATCGGCTCGCCAGAGCAGAAAATTCCATCCCGGCCCCAGCACAAAATCTACCCACATGTCTATTGCAGGATTCCCTTCAGGGTAGACAAGATCAGGATAATCTGGATCGTTGCTGAAAGTGTTGGGATTCGGTGAATGGACATTTTCCAGAGGCATATAATAACGGGTATTGCCAGAATCGTCTTTGACGGCAATTCTGACCGAATCTATGCCTTTTGGCTCAGGCGCCTTCATCCACATAGTTATGTAGCCCGAGTCTTGCCAGCGGCTAAGGTCAAGCAGATCGTCACGATGTGACGAACTGAGTTCCAATGTGTTCCCGATATTTGATTCGACGTCATATGTTAGTGCTCCGGAGCCACCGTAATATTCACTAGCGAGCTTGAGTTTGCCCGCCTCCCCGTTGACCATCCACGCGTTCGGATCTTCAAAACCATCGATTATGAATTGGTTATCGGCATAATTTGCAAAATTATCGTAAAGATATACGATAGTGCCTTCCTCGCTAACGTAGAGACTTGGAAATCCGTATGCTATCTGGTCGGTTTCAAATGAGTCTCGGCTAAATTCACCAAACAGGCTGGTATCCACGCAGTTGCTCCCCGATGCGCCGGTAATGCCAGTAATGTTTACTGCAATAGCAAGACCAAGTACAATTATCGCTGCAACGGCAAGACCTGCAAAAAGCTTCTTTTTCATCTGATAACCTCTTCGCGGACGTTCCTTACATTACCGAGTCGTTGAGCCATAGTGATCGATTCCCATGCAGCCTCTAGTTGTTCACGTCTGAATTCATGGGCGTGGAACATGTGGCCCACGAATTGCTCTCTTCCAACCAGCAATATGCCGCAGTACCTGCACTTTACTGAGAATACACCGGGTATTCTAGTGCCAGAATTGACGTCAGCGCATTGTTTGTCTATCATCATCTTGTAAGCCACTCATTCCTCCGATAGTTCCACAGAGCAGGAAATATCATCCAAGAGAGGACAAATGTTGAAATGAGATTCATAATGGGTTTGTACTTCCAATTTCTGGCGCTCTTGTCACGGAACTTGTAGTCGAATCCTTGCGCAAGCCCGGTCAGTAGCGAACCTGTCAGGAAGATGACAGGAAGCCAGAATTCTCCGAGTATGAACGGCTCGTAAAAGAATACTATCAAAGTGATGAGAGGAGACGTAAAGGTCGCCATAAATTCAGTATAGAATATCAAGGAGATGATAGGATTCTTCTGCCAGAAGAAGGAGCTGACATAGAAGTTGGAGCGGATATATCCTTTCTTCCATCTTTTTTGCTGTCTAAGGTAGCTCTTTATCTTTTCCGGGACATCTGTGTAAACTATGGCGCTCGCAACATAGACTGCCTTCCATTCTACGATAGCATGAGCTGTCAACGCCCTGTCTTCAGAATCGTCGTAGTTTGCCATGGCAATTGCCAGCTTATCAGATAGCTTGGATCTTGGGGCGAGTTGCCTTTTCGCCCATGGTGCAGCTATGGCGTAAGAAGTGAGGTCTCTGTCGTCACTATTGTGTATCTTTGCCCGAACCCAGTGTGGAATGAAATCTGCTATCGCTTCACGCCGGTATCCTGCCAGGCAGCCAGAGCAGCACATTACGTTGCCAAATGCGCTCTCACAGGTCTTGTGAATGTTGAAAGCATAGTCGTACCAAGCGTCCTGACACTTTGTCAGAAAGTTCTTGTTGGCATTCCATACTTTTGCATATCCCACAACCGCTCCAATTTTTGGGTCTGACTTGAATGCCTTCATAAATTCAGTGATAGCATGCTTGTCGACTACACTGTCCGAATCAATTAGAACCACATACCCGCCCTTTGAATTAAAGAACCCTGTCGCTACAGCCTTGCGCTTTCCTTCATTCTTTTTGTGTATGACTTTTAGTTGTGGATACTTGCGTGCCAGCTCATCCAGTACTTCCTTTGTGCCATCCTTGCTTCCATCGTTTACAACGACTACCTCTATGTTCTTGTAGGTTGATTGGTAGATCGCATCAATCACTATCTCGATCATCTCTTTCTGGTTGTACACTGGGATGATGACCGACACCAGATCATCTCCAACCGGTCCTTTTGCAGGGCTTCTGTAAAATAACCAACCAAAAGTGAATACCAGTAAGGCATGAAGGGGCATCAGCGTCGAGTATACGATAAGAGGATCCCTCAAGTGGAACCCCTCATACAAATTGTATAACGCAATCAGGCTGATTCCAACGATAGTTGTTATTCTGATAACCCAGCCTTTCTTGCTGACCTTGATCTTACCATCTGGAGATACTTGCTGTTCACACCTGACATAGAATTGGTTCTGGTGCGAATAGTACTGAGATGCTGAATCTTGGGATCCTGACGATCCCGGCGACGTATCTTCAACTTCGACCTTGGCTCTGGGTTCATTGGGAGGGCTCATGAGGATTGTTCCCCTCCGCGAATTGTCAGGTCGATGCCAACCAGATCAGAAGCATTAACGAACCGAATCGAGTTGCCGTATTCGGATTTTAATTTTGAAATGAATTTGTCTACGTCTTCTAACTGCATACCGCTATCAAAAACAATAGCTATAGGAACAGGAAGTAGAGGTCTGACGACGTCATCGTCAGCGGAGACAAACGCGAAGAGACGGAATCCTTCATAGCCTCCAGGCAAAACTTTTAGATCATACCTTACAAATTGATTGTCTTCATACTTGTTGTAGCGGTTGTTATAGGAAAAGTCTGCGAGAATTCCAGAGCGACTGGCCAAAGAATAAATGTTCTCATCCGTAAGGCCATGCGGCGCCCGGAATAGCCGTGAATCAATATTCCCCACCCTATCGATAGTATCTTTGCCCCTCTTGACCTCCTCAAAGGCCTTGGTGTAATCCGAAATTGATGTGAGGTCAACATAGCTGTACGTCTGGCTGCCGATATCAATATCCGACGAGAACGATGTCACACATTCAGGATTAGCTTGTGCGGTTTTGCCGCTGACAAACACCGTCCCTTTTACCCCACGGTTTTCGAGAATTGAGGCAAGACCGGTGCACCAGCTTGCATTTGCATCGTCCGTAATAACAAAGGAAAGCATAACAGAAGGAATGCTCCGGTCTGGAGCATGTTGGGTAAAAGCAGGAACAACCATAGCGAGACCTAGCACTATAACCGTCCCCGTAGAGACAATTCCTAGGTGCGCGATCTTCATGGTTGGAGCCTGCCCTTCTGTCAGTTAGGCTGTTGAACGACCTGTATCTTATGTTCACGGCGGTCGGCGATATGGAACCTGTATTGCTCGTCTACCTTCTTGGCAGCTTCGATGATGCTTATGTCAAGCACATTCTTCAGTAGATTAAGGAACATCTGGCTATCCTTCGGAAGGCAGTGGCCTCCTATGCCATCTCTCGCTTCAAGCACCTTGACATTCCACTTTGTGTTTATCGCATTTCGCAGCTCATCAAAGCTGATTCCCGACCTGTCACAGAACATTTTCAGCTCTTCTGCAAACGCAATCTCCATGAACCTGTACGAGTTTTCGACTATCTTGGAGAGTTCTGCCACCTCTACCGAGCTGACTACGTGGAGAGGGATATCCAGAATTTCCTCATAGAAGCGCTTCGCCTTTTCTACGCAGCAAACATCGCACCCCCCTAAGACCCTTGTCTGGCGGACCCCATGTTCGTGCTTTTCGTTGATGTAGAACCTATGCGGCACGTGAGCGACATGAAGCCTGTGGCGCAATATCTTTACTACCTTCTCAGAAGTTCCGCGGGTTATCGTGCTATCAATACCCACAAGTGCGCCTGTCTTCCCTTCCTCCGCAATCCTCTTGGTTATTTCAAAAAGCCCGTCCAAATAGGGTACAAACATGTCGTCAGGCTGGTGCGTAGAGATGCAGATGATGTAATAGTCATATCCGGCAAAGCTAGATGTTTTTTTTCTGATGACCCCGTCAGCTATTGCGCGCTGGACAGCCTTTTCACTGATATCGTAGCCGTCTACAGTCAGGCCCCGCATTGTCATGTACTCTGCATTGCTATAGCCGATCTGACCCAACCCTAATATGAGAACTTTGTTGCCGTTCATCTTTCTAGAAGAAAGTTTGTAAACTAAAAGCCATTGTGTAATCTCTATCTGTAGACCATTTCCAGAATTATGCTCTAGAAGCGGAGACGGTCGTATAGATTTTTCACATATGGGAACTACTTATCAGTCCGTGATAACAATAATTATACGTTCATTGTCGACTTTCCGTCTGCAAGTCGAGCAGTTTTTAGAGGAACTATCTTCTGAATGCAGTCTATGTATTCTTAATCATTATGTGTTCCGTCCCGGAGCCGGACTCATTATAAGCAAAAACACTATATGATATGATGTTGACCACACATCCAGTATCATCCGAATTGATTCCGATCAACAAGCCCTGGATAGGAGAAGAAGAAAAGCGAGAAGTCGCCAGCGTTCTTGAGGAAAATGCACTGACGACGGCTGCGCGTGATGGAGGCAAGCGCGTCCGCGATTTCGAGTCCCAGATGAGGAGATACCTAGGAGCAAAGCATGTTATATCAGTCAACTCTGGCACGGCCGCCCTGCAAGCTGCACTCATGGCAGCCGGAGTAAAACAGGGCGACGAAGTTCTTCTACCTTCATTCACCTTTGTAGCAACGGCCAACACTGTGGTTGCGGTTGGTGCTAAGCCGGTATTTGTAGACATCAAGAAAGACGACTATACGATTGATGTATCCGACCTGGAATCAAAGATTACCAAGAGATCCAGGGTCGTGATCCCTGTTCACCTGTACGGCCATCCCTCAGACATGGATGAGATCGTGGAGGTTGCAGAGAAACACTCTATCGACATCATCGAGGATGCCTGTCAGTCGCTGGGCTCTACTTACAAGAAAAAGCAGACAGGGACTTTTGGCATCATGGGTTGCTTTTCCATGTATGCCAGCAAGGTCCTGACGGCCGGTGAGGGTGGCGTGGTGTCAACTGACAGTGACGAGCTTGCAGATAAGCTGAAGATGATAAGGAACCACGGCATGGTCGAGGGCTATGACACTAGGATGCTAGGCCTCAACCTGCGGCTCCCTGAGTTGAGCGCCGCAGTTGCTAAGGTTCAGATGCAAAAGCTTGACAAGATGCTCCATATCAGGAGGCGTAACGCAGAGATGCTTAGCAAGATCCTCTTCCCGTATGCCGAGAAATACGGGGTCAAGTTGCCTGAGGAGACGGATGATAAGAAGTTTAACTGGTACCTCTATACGATTGCGTTCAACAATAGTGACCCGGACCGCGACAAAATAAGGGAAAAGTTGGTCAACAATAACAGGGTCGGTGCGACGGTCTACTACAATCCGCCCGTACACAAGACACCGTATTACTTGCAGATGGTGCCGAGGACAAGACTTCCAGTGACAGAGTGGTGCGCAAGCCACGTGCTGTCGCTTCCAACCCATCCTCACGTAAGCGAGTCGGATGTGGAGCACATCGGAAACAGCCTCAAGGAGATACTTGAAAACTGACCGCGCCGGCAGCTAGATGAACGACCTGAGAATTTCATTTTGCAGGGCAGGGCAGCGTGACAAATGCTGCTCGCTCGATTTCCGAGTCAGATACGCGTGTACACACCCTCCCACATTCCCGATTGAGGGCCAACGGATGCCCCGGAAAAGTGGATAAAGATAACGTGACATGTAGATTCCTGCGCCGCCTCCCACGTTCCCTCCTTTTTACAGATGCGTTCCCGGATTTGGTGAGGTATTTAAATATCCTTTAACAGACGGCGGGGAGCTAGGAGAGGCTCACCATATATATTATCGGCAAAATTTTTTTGTCTCTACCGTAAAACGTCGTATGTTTTAGAATGTCATTTTGTAAAGAATAACATACCCTGCATATTTTATGTTATTATCATATTACCATATACGTTTTTATACTATATCTCGATCACTAAAGAACGGGAAATGCCGATCGACACTGGAGACACTACTTGGATGTTCGTATCGACGGGTCTTGTGATGTTGATGGTACCTGCTCTTGGTTTTTTTGAGGCAGGTCTTCTGAGACTGAAGAACTCGCTGTCGGTTATAATGCAGACTTTCTCAGGACTGGCAATACTCTCGACTGTCTGGTTCATAGCAGGTTTCACGCTGACATTCGGGCCGTCATATGGAGGCTTTATTGGAGGCCTGGACTACCTGTTCTACAATAACGTCCCAGTCGACGAATC
>DATLXY010000299.1:0-13420 GCA_035575335.1 Nitrososphaera sp.
AACCAAGGTAGATCAGGAGATACTTTATCCTGCCGTATCTATCCTCGATGTTGTCGCCAAACACGAAAAGGAATACCATGTTACCAATGATGTGCGCGATACTGCCATGCATGAACATCGAAGTGATGATGGTAGGCGCACTTGATGGGAAGTCGTTGAATATCTTTGCAGGTACGGCGCCATAGTTCATGAACATCTCAACAGTTGCCTCCTGGTTTGAAAAGAGGCCAGTTGTAACCGCCTGCCAGATAAACACTATGACATTTACACCGATCATGCCATAAGTAAGCCAAGGCCTCCCATGCATTCGTTCTGTGTCGTCGTGAAGTGGAAACATGCGCCCAGAGTCTCGTATTTTAGGATGTACTGACAAGAAATAAGTCTTTACTTGAAGCCGAAGGGGTTCATATCGGGCATATCATCGCCCTTTTCACTATGCGCCTTTCTTGTATGGCGCTTCATCCTCTCTTTCTCGTCAAATGTCATATTGCAGTAATGACATTTCCACACTTTCTTCTGCTCGCTGCTGTTGCTGTTGTCGCTTTTTCTTCCGAAGAACCGCAACAGGCTCTTGATGAGCCACCGGCTTGATTAAAGTTGCGATTTGTTCAAAAATGTATTATTGCCATGTAATCTTATTACATATCTATTTTATAATCGAATTTCGATGGGGATTCTTGAAGTAGATCTATAGTTGCAGGCTTCTCCACTAGCATCGACGAGCCACAAGTGGTCGTTGTACCTTCTGCCAGTGAATGCGAGTTCAACAGGGATGTCGACCATAATCCCAATATACACGATCTCGCTGGGTGGTCAAGTAAGAGAGGTCGCCGTTGCCCTCTTTCTTTCCAACTTGGCCATGACACTAGGAGCGGTCTTCTGGGGCAGGCTCATAGACATACTGCAGTGGCGCAGGACTATAATCGTCATCTGTTCTGCAGTCATTGCCATAACATGTGCATCGATGTATTTCGTCTCAAACATCCTTGGCCTCATGTTTCTTTCCGCTCTAGTAGGATTCTTTTCCATCGGGCCGGCACCGGTGACAAACCTGCTTGTGATGGAGAAGTCAGCAAAAGAGGACTGGCTCAGAACATTCAGCTGGACGTCGCTCATGAGCTCGGCAGGCATCGTAACTGCAATGGTGGCAGGATACTTTTGGCTCATGCGATATGACGCACGTTCGTATGCTCTGGTCTGTGCTGCTATAGCCTTTTCGTCAGTTGCGCTCGCAATGACGTTTGTAAAGGATCCACCTGTGACGCTTAAACGCAGGGCCATAACGATATCGCATGCAGCGCTTGCCGATCGGCTAAAGCAGGCACCTGTAATGTTCTTGAAGCCGCTTTCCGATCTTTCGCTTTCAAAGCTGCAGGCTACAGTACCAAAAAAAGAGTTTCTATTCTTTGCTGGCAGTGGACTGTACTTTCTATCTAACAACCTCTTGTTTACACCCTACACGCCATTTCTCAAAGATAGCAATCTCACAGACTCGCAGGTTTTTCTCGCCTACACCGTACTGCACATGTCCAAGGTCTTTTTCCTACCGTTTAACCACAGAGTGGTTGCAAGGGAAGGCGAGGTGACCATGGGCCGGTTAGCATACGTTCCAAGGATGACGGGTCTGGTTATGGCAGTGGCCGCGGCGTTACTCTTTGCAAACAACCCCGAATCAGTACTTATGATCACCCTCGTAGTATTTGTTACAGTCGAGATCGGATTTAGCATCTGGAGCACGACCACAACGTCATCGTTGTTAAAGATAATCCCGGACGGCAAGGCAGGGAGCATACTTGGCATTAACAGCGCAATAATAGGAACCGGTCTTCTGATAGGATCGCTTGCCGCGGGCGAGCTGGCCGCGACTCTTGGCTACGGGATCACTTTTGCTATTGCAATAGGGTTCCTTGGAGCCTCGTTTGCACTAATGAACAAATACTTCCGTAAAATGGACGTGATGGCGGCAGCCTGATTAATCTTACTGTGCCTATTCCATCACAATCATTGTGAGGGTCGACTTGACGCCATTGAGCTTGCGGAGCTTCCATGTGATGGTTTCCTTCACTTTTTCCATCGTGTCAGCTTCCACTTGTGCGACAATGTCGTACACACCATAAACCTGATAGACTTCCTTGACACTGTCAAGTTTCCTCAGATCGTTAACAAGAGAATCCTCACTTCCAAGTTCGGCATTCATGAGAACAAATGCTTTTGGCATATGATTGAATCATATTTGGCGTATAAAAACCTGATCTACTGCTCTACTATACTTCGTGTTTCAGCTTAGTTTCGTCGAACTGTCCGGCCTGCTCCCACTGATAGTTGAAAAAGTCAGAGCACCATTCGAGGAATTCTTTGTCCTCACCGAGGAACATGACGTTAAGATCCGGTTCGCCCTTCAAGTTTGGAAATAGCACGCAACCCTGCTTTTCGTTGAAAATCGTCATCACCTTCACTTCTGGTAGCATCCTGCGCTCTACTAGACCTCTGCTGATGAAATTGCGCCAGCCCACCTTTTGCAAGAGCTGCGTCCTACCCTTTGGCACCACCGCATTCGCCGCAAAAATGTACGAGAATTTCACGCCTTTCTCAACTCTGCTGCTGATTGTCTCTATAAGATCGAGTGGCACTTGCGCCATTATTTCCTTGATGTATTTTTCAGATTCTGTGTAAAGGTTCTTCCAGCGCTGGAGGATTGCCATCACCCCCCGCACCGTTTCGCAGTTCCGGAAGGCGCCCATCCTCTGGATGAACTTAGGGGGAAGGTCTCCCAGACTGTGATCAGCGAAAAACTCTCGGTTTCGGTAAAGAAACTCGTAGCTTGGGATAATCGTGACAATAGTCCTGCCGTAGGAAGTCAGGGTAAGTTCACCTTCTCTATCCTTTGCGACAAGCCCTGCGTCTATAAGGCGGGTCATGTTACGGTGGGCCTCCTGCATGGTGGCATCAACCTCAGAGGCAAGCTGTGACAGCCTATAGTTTTTCTGGTTCAGACTCCTTAACATCGAGAGTCGGAGATCACCGGCGAGCTCGAAGAACAGAGAACCCACGCCATCATTGGGCTGCTGATCGGCGCACATCCCGACTTTTAAACACTGCGCCGGTTTAAAAACCTGCACAAGGGTGTTTGAGAACGACTGCTTATAGTTTGCGCTGAGCCCCTGCCATTCATGCAGTTCATCGGAGTGTACAACACCCTAGCCCAGCGGGAGGTTCCGGCAAGGAGCCGACCTGAGAGGAGATAGGCTTGCGTGTGGATAAAGCTGTCGTGCAGAACCGGTTCTGCAACGGTCTCCAAGAAGACAATGTTGCGACAGGGCCAGTGACGTAGAAAAAAAGGGGAGTTATATCCGGGGGCATACACAGAAGCCATTTCACTATCTAGGGCCGCGGTTGGCAAGGCCCCCAACCTATATCTCTGGGGAGTGATAATTGTAGGGGTGATGGCCGCTGACTGGAACATGGTCATCTGTCAGCGACCTCAAGACCCCTAACGTGTTACATGTCACAGTAGAGCAAGAATTATAATTTGGCTAAATCCTCTGCTTGTTGATCATATGGGGGAGAAGAAGTCTATTTCTGCGCTGGTAAGCGGTGGAGAAGCTAATGCAGGTCCGCCACTAGGGCCAGCGCTAGGTCCGATGGGAGTAAACGTCTTGCAGGTTGTAAATACCATTAATGAGAAGACGAAGGATTTCCCGGGAATGAAGGTGCCAGTCAAAGTCGAGGTAGATACTGAGACAAAGAAATTCACAGTTGAGGTAGGCGTACCTCCAACTGCCGCTCTTTTAGCCAAGGAAGCAGGTATTCAAAAGGGCTCGGGTACGGCTGGGATAAATTTCGTGGGTGACATCTCTATGGCCAGCGCTGTTAAGATAGCCAAGATGAAGATGGACGGCTCTTATGCCTTTGACGTAAAGGGCGCGGTAAGGGAAGTCATTGGGTCTTGCGTCAGTATGGGGGTAAAGGTTGACGGCAAGCCAGCCAAAGAAGTCTTTGCAGACCTTAAGGCAGGCAAATACGACGACCTCCTAAAGTAAGGAACTTCTTCCTACTCCTGCTGCTGGAACCAGCAGCAGTATCCAATTTCTGGAAATAGAAATAGTAATAACTACGAGGAATCCTCTATAACAATAGTTTATCTCATGTTTAGGAATGCTCTTCCCATTACATTCCTACTTCTCATAATAGCCTCGTCTATGACCGTCGCGCCGGCATATTCGTTCAGGATTAAAGAATCTGGACCGTTCGCTCATTTTAGGGTTCAATATCCACAGGTTTCTAATAATGACGATGCGCCTGGCGCTAGTTGGGTCAGTAGCGAGGTCAGAACTGACTTTGGGGCAATCAAGCTTGGTAAATTAGAATACAACGGCAACATAGGAAGGACGCTGGTATACGGCTCAGGAAATGTTGCAGCCCTTAGCAATAACGCTCACATCGTTAGCTTTGGGTATACTGAGAACGGCCAGAAGATGTTCGGAGTGGCGCTGTCCAAGTCGCCTCTACTCCCGAATTCCGGGTTCTCCTATTTGCCAGACGCACCCCTTCAGTTCGATTTTGCACTTGACGATACCAGTAACGCCGGCCGACTCTCTGGCTCGTCTATATTAAGATCTGACAGGGTTGTCGAAGAATACGGAATCACCGGCGAAGGCGTGACGGTTGCGATCGTGGACACCGGAACGGACTTTTCCAATCCCGACATGATTCATTCGCTTGCAAGAGATGAGAACGGCATCCCAATAATGCTGGATGCTGATGCCCAAGGAATCGTGCTCACAAAGGCGACATACGTTGCGACGACGGATGCTAGCGGAAATATGGTGAACAGCAGTTACACCGTGGAAAATCCGCCTGAGGACTATACTTCATGGGTGTACGTCAATGATGCGGGTAAGGTCATGCTGAAAACATCATTTGGCGACATACCGACATACAACTCGCTATACCCACTCTTTGGGCCGCCAGAGGTCAACGCAACCGCAACTGTCGACTGGATAATCGGGAACAGCCCAAGTGAATATATCCGCTCTGCAAGTGGAGTATACCATTTTGGCGTGATATATCAAGCGCAGATGCAGTTCGGTACTATAACGTTTGGGCTCGTGCCTGTACTAGTTGTAGACAGTGAGGAGCCCGGTGTATACGACACTATAATCCCCGACATGTATTCTGGTTGGTATTTCTTTACGCAGAACGAGCTTGCCAGACTTGCTTCCGACCCTAATGATATCGAGCACCTTTTCATAGAGCCAGCGTATGACTTTACTGACGATACGCCGATAAAACTAGGAGATGGTAACGAAATCCTGAGTTTCGATTACAACAATGACGGCTTTCCGGATTTTAGCGCCGGGACCGTTGGCGCAAGAGTTTTGGATCTATGGCAGGTAATAATCAACAAGACCGGGCTGGCAGCCGGAGAAGAGACCGGCTATGGCGTGGCAGAGGCAGATCTGCTCGAGCCGCTGGATCCTGAGGGTAACTATTTTGGTGTGATGTATGATTTCATGGGACACGGAACAAGCACTGCGGCTGTTGTGGCATCAAGGGGTGAACAAAAGTATGATATCTACGGAAACGGGACAGAATACTCTCTGGCCGGTATTGCACCCGGTGCAAAGATAATTCCTGTCAAGGCGCTCTGGGTGGGAGACTCGCTGTACGGATGGCTCTATGTGTGTGGTTTTGACGTTGTCAATGGCACGTGGATCTACACCGGACAACATAAGGCAGATATTGTCAGTAACAGCTGGGGCGTGACATCCTTTCCACTCCTCCGATACGGTCCTGGCTACGACATACTGTCGGTTCTTTCATCACTCCTTGTGATGCCGGCCATCCTTGCCGAGGATTATCCCGGCACAATTTTTGTAAACAGTATTGGAAATAACGGGCTGGGTTATGGATCTGTAGGAACTCCAAATGCCTCTCCTCTTTCAATCTCTGTCGGCGCGACCACCAACAATGTGCATATTGGCTACAATGGCTTCCAGAAAATCACTCGCTTCGGTAATGCGACTATATACTTCGACGACGTGTCCGATTTTTCAAGTAGGGGTCCCGGGCTCTTGGGCGATCCCAAGCCCGAGGTGATGGCAGTAGGATCGTATGGGTTCACACCGACGATAGTGCACCTGAGAAGTCTGCAGACAACACAAGAGGATCCGAAGAATGACTCTGCATTTGTACTCTTTGGTGGGACGAGCATGGCCGCGCCGATGGTCGCCGGAGCCGCAGCGCTTGTAATCGAAAGTCTACGGGATCAGGGACAGGAGCCAGACCCGTTTAAGGTAAGAACGCTGCTTATGTCGTCCGCTGTAGATCTTCAGAACGACCCGTTTGTTCAGGGATCTGGCAGGGTCGACGCGCTAGGCGCCATACATCTTACAGTGGACGAATCCGGTTTATCAGTCTACACTAAAGATACTGTCAGAAACGTCTTGTTAACCATGTCTGATGCGATCGAGTCATACAGCGACGTACTTGAGATAATTGAGGGCGGAAGCGACATTATCCAAGAACTGGATGCAGAATACGAGGATTCGCGGTGGTTCGCAGGCCACATAGCTCAGGGCGGATCTGAGTCGACTAAAATCGTGATAGAGAACCACTCTGACAAGGCGGTCAATCTGGAGGTCGTTCCAGTGATAGAAAGGCTTGTTGACAGGTACGAGATCCACAACACAACACGTCCATTTGAAACTGACCCGATATACAACAGCCCCGAGTTTGGTTACAATCCAAACTACTACAACCTCGATGAGATGGGCGGCATCCCTGAAGGCGCTGACCTAATGGTAGTCAAGGTCAACTTCCCGTTTGAAAGCTTCATGAACACGACAGAATTCTACGCCGACCATCTTCGCATTGCTTCGGTCTATGCATATAACTGGGAGGATTTGGACGGGGACGGCAAGATCACGTACACGGAGACTGCGATGGTAAATAGGGGTGGCTCATGGGGCACCATACAAGAGCTCAGGATATCGAACCCTGCAGAAAAATTCACAGATGTTCCGCTCCTAGGCGTTTACCCCGTTCCAACAATATTCTCTTTCTGGCAGGGCGACAGGCAGATAAACTCGACTGCAATGAATTTCACGCTCACAGTCGAGTTCTACGGTAGACAACCAAATCCTGCAATATCGCTTGATGGGGCCCAGAATGGTGGCGTGGTAACACTCGAGATAGAGCCACGAGGTAGGCAGGAGATCGGAGCAACAATTAATGTTGACGATGATACTTTGCCCGGGGTTTATCACGGCTCTATACTGATCAAATCAGAAGAGACCGACATATCAGTTGTCATGCCGATTAGCTATGTCGTGACAACCAAACCTGTATCAAAGGATGTACCCGTTGTTGCGGTTCCCGTGCCGGATATCGATGAAAAAGATCTTGGTCTGCGTCCAAACGGCTATGTTGGTGGCACATTTGATATGACTTCAAGGTATATAACAGGCGACTGGCGGTCATACTACTTTAGTGTAACTGACGATACGATAACTTCGATGACTTTAAAGATTTCTTGGCCGCATAACTCAACCAGCATCAGTGTAATGGCGTTCGGCCCGGACGGCCGCCTGGTAGCGACAACTGTCCCCTCAGGAGTGTTCGAGACATTCTCAGGCTGGCCAAGCAACGACTGGCTGGGCACGACGCCGTTCAGCGAAGGAGGTGCGTTCTACTTTAGCCAGAACGCTGGCGAGAACGCGACGCTTCTTCACGTTCCGGTGAACGGGACCGGTACGTATTCAGTATTACTTCACAACACGATATTCCACGGCAATAGCCTCTACGAACCACTGCAGGTCGAGGCCAAATTCACCACCATAATGCCGGATAGTGTGCCGCCGGCGATAGTGATAGACATGCCGAGATACATTGGCCAGGGGAAAGAGCATCGGATACCTGTCACAATCACTGAAGAGAATTTGAGTGGAGTAAAGTATTACATAGACGAGGAACCCTTCACGCCTGAACTCGCTGCCGGCGGAGGGTTTGACATACTCATCGACACAGGTTCGCTTTCAGAAGGACGTCACATTCTACGTATAGATTCATCTGACGTGGTAGGACATGTCACCACCTTCCAGTCAGTGTTTGAAGTGGACAATACCCCGCCGCAGATCGACGCATTTGTACAGGATTCTGACGGCAATATTCAGAAGATAACACGAAACAAGATCGGGATTTCGAAGGAGTCATTCCTGATATGGAATGTTACCGACAAGAACGGGATCCTCATCCCCAACTCTGCAGAAGAAGCTGCCGATCCAAGAATCGAGCCCTATCTGTCATCTTCAGTAGCGATCCGTCCTAGAGTATTGGCCGAGGGTGCTCATTCGTACTCTTTTGAGGGCACAGACGCGTCAGGGAACCGCGCCACACGAGATATTGAAGTCATTGTAGACACGACAATGCCCGCACCATATATGTCGATTCCCAACGCTAACCCGCAGGATTTAAGGGGGGCAGTGACGATAGTGCTTCACGCCGGCGAACCCAATATCCATAGCATGTTCCTGCAGGTTGGAAGCCGAGCGGTCATGAACGTCACTGGCATGTCTGAATACACGCTAGACACCACAGAGATTCCCGATGGAAGCTATGATCTAAAGCTTGTGGTGACAGACATTGCTGGAAATGAATCGGCAGCAGCGTTGCCAATAATAGTGGCCAATGCAGGACCACTCATAACCGGAGCAATCATTGCGGGCCTTGCTTTAGGAGGAGGGATTGTAGGCGTCGCGTGGCTTGTATTTGGAAGGCGCGGGACGAGGTTTGCCAATAAATCTTAAATAGGAAATAACTCAGATTTATGGTGTGAGTGATGACAAGAAAGCGGCAACAAGCATGCACGCCACCAGCAATGGCCTAATCGAACTTGGGGAAAAAAACTTTGACGAAGTGGTAGGAGGTAGCAAGCCCGTTCTTGTGGATTTTTGGGCGACATGGTGCGGCCCTTGCCAGTTCATGCTCCCGATATTTGACAAGCTGGCCAAGAAATATGGAGATAAGGTGACATTTGGCAGGCTGAATGTAGATGATAACCAAGGAGTCGCCATGCGCTATGACGTATATGCAATCCCTACATTCATCATGTTCGTTAACGGCAAACCAGTAGACAGGGCAGTCGGCGCCGTCGGCGAAAAGGGCCTAGAAGGTCTACTGCAAAAGTATCAGTAGAGCAGATCACTGGCCGCGAACTTGCGGCAAGAAAGGCCACCACCTGTTTGTTGCCGGGAAAAGCAATCAAATGTATCCGAAAGTCGGATCGGTCTTTCTTTTTATAGCTACCAACATGTTCAGAACCTCTTTTTCGCTTTCGCTCAACCGATGGTTAAACCTCTCGAGTAGCTGCTTAGCCTGCTTGCTATTTAGATCAGTGTAAAAAATATCGCCTTCGTTTATCTGACGGCCAATGGTAGGTTCTTTTATCGAGACGGCCACCTGCATCCCTGTCGTCGCTTCGTCTATGACCTTTCCGTTATCTTGAATCTGGTGCACAGTTCCAATCTTCTTACCCTCTTCGTTTATCAACTGAACCTTTTGTTTCAGCCTGCCCACTTGGATCTCTGCTCCAAAGACTGCAGGGTCATTGCGCCTGAAAACAAACCCTTTCATGAACTGGAACTTGCAAATAGGCGGCAGCTCGTTAAACAGTATCGATTCTTCATGCTCTTTCTGGTAGGCAACCCAATCAGTGTAGCTGCGGACAAGGTCGTAGATTATCTGTTCATTGAAAATCTTGACATCGCGATTCTGTGCTTCCTTTTGTGCGTCTTCAAGCACCTTAACTGCAAAGCCCAGCACGACTCCGCGGTACCTGTCGCGTTCTTTTACTGCAGATGCTTCTATAATATCACGCCTTGTTATGTTGCCAATGTCTGCCATCCTGATCGGCACCCCTGCCTTTTTCAAAAGGTCAGTTATTGCTTCAAGAGAGCCTATCGTGTCACACTTCAGAATGACGCCAATGGTTTCGGTGTTGCTCACAATTGCATTCTTTACTTCCGATTCTACAAGCGATTTGAGCCTTTCGAGTTCCTCGCTACCCTTTTTCTGATCGTAGACATAAAGTGGACTTCCTGCAAGCACGCCCTCGAGATCGGGCGAAGTTATTTTGAGACCTGCTGCTGCAATAACTTCGCTAACGGGCTTGAACTTGTCACGGGGGTCACGCATCTCGTCAAGTGCCTTAGGCAGCAGCAGAGCCTTAATTCTCGTTACAACTGCCCCATCGCGTTTTCCTACCACAATAGTATCTCCTTGGCGGAGCGTTCCATCCAGAAGTATAATGTTTGCAGATGATCCGAGTCCTACCTCTTCCTTGAACTCAAGCACAATGCCCCTAGCAGGTCCTTCGTGTCGCTCCAGCCTCTTTGCCATGTATTGTTGAGTCAGGCCGACCAGTACGGCCAAAAGCTCCGGTATCCCGACGCCGGACCTTGCGCTCACTGGCACTATCGCAACTTCTTTTGTGAAATCCCTGACACGCCAAAACGCTTCTGAAGAGAAGCCCATAGCCGAGAGACTTCCTACAACAGTGTAGATCTTTTCGTCCAGCAGCGCCTGGACGCTTGCCTCCTGTTTTCTCACATCTTCAGAAATGAATCTACTACCAGACCATCGCCAGCCCGCAACCATGTCAACCTTGTTAAGTGCAATTACAAACGGCACCTTCCGCTTTTTCAGGATGTCGATGCTCTCTACCGTCTGTGCTTCAAACCCCTTGTTGACATCCACCACGACAATTGCAATGTCAGCGGCAGACCCACCGCGCACACGCAGGTTTGCAAAGACTTCGTGTCCGGGAGTATCGATTACCAGCAAGCCGGGTATGCGAGTCTCGGTCTTGGCAAGTTTTTCGTACAGAGGGCCGGTCATCTCTTTGATAGTCTCAAGAGGGAAAAAACTTGCACCGATATGTTGTGTGATCCCACCCACTTCGCGGGCTTGGACAGCGGTGCCGCGAATCTTATCCAGTAGAGAAGTTTTGCCCGAATCTACGTGACCTAGAACAACCACTACCGGCTGACGGAGTACCACAAGTGTATCAGCTGAAAATGACGCGCGACTCTTTTATGAAGCTTTCAGGCGAGTCGGAGGCATGTATGATGTTGTCAGTGATGCCCAGTCCAAAGTCCCCCCTTATCGTACCCGGAGCTGCCTCAAACGACTTGGTCGCTCCGATCATCATCCGCACTGTGTTGACTGCGTTGTTCCCCTCCAAAATACAGGCGACCACAGTTCCAGATGTGATGAATGATACTAGCTCGTCAAAGAATGGTTTGTCCTTGTGGACAGAGTAGAACTCTTGAGCCTTCTCTTTAGTAAAATTGTATGACTTTAGATTCTTTATCTGAAAGCCTTTCTCCTCAAATCTTGCTAGAATCTTTCCAGTCAGATGGCGCTTGAACGCGTCTGGCTTGACCACAATTAGCGTTTGTTCGACTACCATTCTTGCATCTACCTGTTATAAGAATAGCCACACCGTTACTATTGTTTCCTTACGCGCAGACCACCCTTGACATACTTGGCCGTCCACTTCAGCTTTCTCGGATCGCGTGATAGAACGCGCAAGTTCTTCATACACTTGCTAGAGCAGGTCCACTGTATCTGCCCGTCATTCTTTACAGTCATAATACCATGCCCTGTTGTAATGTGCCTGCCGCAGAAATAGCAGTTACGCAAAGATGTTGACGTCTTGCTCATATACTATCACACATCACCTTATCTTGCGTGCCTCTCGCTCAGTTTCCCTCAACATCAAGATATCGTTCATACGTACAGAGCCTTTGACGTTTCTGGTAAGGATGCGGCCCCTATCCTTTCCTTCGAGGACCTTCACACGAACTTGGATGACTTCGCCGGCGATGCCGGTCCTGCCTACGATCTGGATGACCTCAGCAGGAACGACTTTTTCTTCAGCGGTCTTGCTCATAGCGTATCAGCCACCGTCTCTCTATTCTTTCTTATCAGCACCCTTTAGCTCGGCTATAGAATTGATGATCTGCTCCACTATGTGCTGCGCCTCACCAGTATCGATAATCGTCGCAGCAGCAGAGCCTACGTCGATTCCAAGAGACATGCCTAGCTGTTGCTTGCTTGGGACAAAGATGTAAGGCGTGTTCCTCTCTTCACACAGGATCGGCAGGTGTGCGACCACCTCTGGCGGCTCGACATCTTCGGCAATTACAACAAGCTTTGAGATACCGCGTTCAATAGCCTTTGTGGTCTCGTTTGTGCCCTTGCGCACCTTGCCGCTCTGCTTGGCCACTCGCACTGCCTCATAAACTGCGTTTACCAGATCCTTAGAAACTTCCATCTTTACATAATATGGTTTACTCAATGTTGGTATCACCCATCGGGATCATCTTTCTTCTGTACGATAGTAGGCGTATTAAAAATGTTAGCCTATCTTCGATTGGACGAGTCTCTTATATTCGTCCACCTTCGAATCCAAGAGCGACTTGTCAGTTGACTCGGCATACATCCTTATCAGAGGCTCTGTCCCACTTGGCCTCACCATCAGCCAAGTCTCCTCGTCTATCCACACTTTTGCTCCGTCCAGAGTCTCTACCTTTTTCGGCGCGCCGTGGCTTGCGCATGCCTGGATCACTTTTTCGACAGCTTCTCTCGAAGGACAGGAAAACTTTGTCTTGTACTGAAACGTCTGTGGCAGCTCTGCAATGTGCTGAGAAAATGACTTGTTGCTTGAAGTGGCTGCAGCAAGCATGTCAAGCAACAGTGCAGTTGCCATAGCCCCATCTCTTACTTCATTAAGAGCGCCATACATGAACCCGCCATTTTCTTCGAGTCCAAGCGGCGACTTGCGCCTTACCATTTCGCGTGAAACTTCGACACTTCCAACCTTGGTGTAGACTACCCTAGAGCCGGCCTGCTCTGCCACCCTTGCGAGTATCATAGAAGTATTTACAGGGCAGACTACCTCTGCTCCCCTGTGTTTCTCCGCAAGCAGATGCTTAACCAAAAGGGCCCCGGTCTTGTCGCCCATGTATACGGCGCCGTTGTCATCGCAAAAGATGCTCCTATCACCATCGCCGTCGTATGCGACCCCAAAGTCCGCATTGGCGGACTTGACGGTCTCGGACAGGAGTCCAAGGTTGTCGGGGGCGGGCTCTGAGCCGCGTCCAGGAAACTCTCCATCAATATGGCCGTTTATGACTATGACCCTGCAGCCAAGTTTTTTTGCGACAAGCGGTGCAACAACTGCCTGCGCCCCGTTGCCCGTGTCCATCACAATAGTGAACTTCTTCTGCGTTATCCTTTCGGCATCTACCAGATCCAAGACAGCATCGATGTATCTGCTGACGATGTTTTCGTCGACATAGTCGCGGCCTGTACCGTCCATCCTGGTAAATTTTCTTGAGTAATAGATTTCCTCCAC
>DATLXY010000300.1:0-8465 GCA_035575335.1 Nitrososphaera sp.
CGTATCTAGGAGTCTATCAGCGTGGCATTCGGGAAGTTCAACTGTTGTTGCAACAGTATCAGGTAAGAAATGAAGCTCGTTGACACCCACTGCCACATCGACCTGTACCCGAATTACCGGGAAGTCATTCAAGCTGTCGAAAAGAAACAGATTTACACAATAGCCGTCACAAACGCGCCTTCCGTATTCAGGCAAAGTAGCAGTCTCACCAAAAACTCGAAGTACATACGGACTGCAATCGGTTTTCACCCGGAGCTTGTCGCGCAGCGAACGCAAGAGATCAACCTGTTTCTTCAGATGCTTGCTGAAACCAAGTACGTCGGGGAAATCGGGCTTGATTATGTGACAAAAGACGAGGAAAACCGTGCGACACAACGACAAGTGTTTCAAAAAATACTACTGCGGTGTGCAGAGCTAAAGCATAAAATCCTTACGATCCATAGTCGTCGGGCGGCAAAGGATGTGATCGAAATAATTGGAGACAACTTCCCCTGTACGATTATTTTGCATTGGTTCTCAGGAAGTAAAAAAGCACTAGAAAAAGGGCTGAGTTTTGGGTTTTATTTTTCAGTCAATTCGGCAATGTTGCAGAGCGCAAACGGTTTGGATATTGTTCGTTCCATTCCATCAAATAGACTACTCACCGAGTCTGACGGACCGTTCGTGACTACAGCCAAAAGAGCGGCAAGCCCTTTGGATATGGAAACCATTGTTGGACAGATTGCTAAAATAAAACAAACCCCTTATGAAGAAATGGGTGAGATAGTATTCGGCAACTTTTTGCGTGCTTTAGAGACGACAAAAGAATAGTTCTGCGATTAACCGATCTCCCGATAAATGGTTGCAACAGCGCTGGGGAGGCGCTTCGGCTCATGACCGATTGTAAAACCGTGCCGTTGATACCACTCAATCAAGTACGGGGTTTTCGTCGCATCATCGTGAGTAACCTCGCCATAAATCCCTTTCATGCCTAACTCTTTCGCCTGGGCGATCACATACTCTAGCATAGCTGTGCCTAAGCCAAGATGCCGGAAGTTTTGCTGTGGTTGTCTGAGGAAAGGAATATAGCGTAAGCATCCACGACGAAATACGATGGCTTGCTCAAAAATCACCAGATCAGCAAGCTCAAGGATGTGGGGTTCACTAACTATCCACCTGATTTGCCCAACGAGTGCGTTCTCAGTGAGGATGTCTGCGTGGAAGAAATCATGATCTTGGGCAACGATAGAAATGTCATAGACGTTGTTCTGCTTATCGTACAAATAAATGATGTCACCTCACTTCAAGCTGCGCCTTGTTGTGCGCTGGTAATGACGTTTAGAAAGGCTATCGGCTTAATTATTCTCACCGTGCCATAAGTAACCATCGGTAAGACGTGGCGTTTGTCTCCACTCACCAAAAAATCAGCGTTTGCAGCCTTCGCACAGTGGAAGAACTTGTCATCATGGGGATCGGGTGAAACAGATTCTTGTTCATCCACCTGCACAAAAACGACGATCTTTCTGAAATCAGCAAGGAATTGGGCGATGCGCTCCGGTGTCCAATGTAGCCTTGCCTGAATATGTGGATAATGTAGCACACGAGCGTACTCTTGAAAGATTTCTTCGCTCACTGCAAGTTGGAACAACCCTTTCCTATGGTACTCAAGGATAGCCGCCTCATTTCCTCTTTTCTTGAATTGACCACTGATAAGAACGTTCGTGTCGAGGACAATAAGCATACAGAGGATTATGGTGAGCGAGCAGATTGAACAGCCTCTTCGACTAAAGTATCAATTTCTTGCTCAGACATATCTGAGAAGGTCTCACGCATCTCATCAACTGAAGCGAAGTAACGCTCTGCCGCTTCTTGACGGATACGCTCAAGTTGCTCGAACTCAGAATAGGGGACAAGAACGGCTTTCGGCTTCCCTGCTCGTTCAATCACAAATGACTCTCTCCGATAATCGGCGCGGTCTAACAGTGCCCCGGACTCACGGCGTAAATCCATTGCATTGATAGTGGTTGCTTTTGGCAGAATTAACATAATTATAGCGATTGTAATATATGGTAAGAATTGTATCAATCAGCAGAATTGTGCTGGCGGCAGAATTTTGGTGTTTTACTTCGCACAATGTTTGTAAAAGTGACGTTCCGTTTCCTCAAGTAGTTGTTATTAAGAATTGTATAACTATTGGCGTCTCGATAGAGGCGAATATGAGACCGTCCTATAGCGTGACGGTCTCGGCTTAAATCTAGCAGTCTGTCGTTTTGTCCGCTCAATATCAAGGGTTTGGGACTTCTTTGGGTGTCTGCACGCTGTTTATGTTTATCTCCGCTTTGCTCTTCGGAACTCCTCTGCCAGCATCGTCTTGATCTGATTAATCTCCTTCCGAAACGCGGTGATACCAATGCCAAAGAGTGCGGTTACATCCTTGCGCTTTGCGGAGGTGGTAACGATATACAGCGCCAAGAGGAGGCGCTGATTATCCATCACTCGCTCGGCAACCCGTGTCACACACTCAAGGTTCTCTCCCCGCTTAAGTTGGTCTGTCCAGAACTCCTCAGAAATATCTTCTTCTGCCTCACGCTCTAAAAATTCCCGCATGTCCACTTTGACGGTGCTGCGCGCTTCAATCATCTGATTCTTCTGCACTCTGGCAACTGATAACACATCTTTCATATTGACCGAGGTTGTGAGTGAGTAGAGAGCGAACAATTTCACCGGATCGCCGTCGTACCGCTGCGCTAAGGTGTTCATCAACAGTTCAAAATCAATCCGTTCATCAATACGGGTGGCAAAGCCTGCCCATCGCTCCGGGCGATTGCCGCCATAGTGGTATGCTCCGTCAAGTGGGACACATCGCGCCTTGTGTTTCCATAACGCCCTGCGGCTGCCTGAGAATGCAATCCAGATGCCAACCCAGGCTGCCCGTTTGTCGCACAGGAGCGTGGGTTGTGCTTCAAGGGCTTTCCAGAGATTGAGTGATCCGAGTTGAAAGCAGTCTTCTGCATCTTGGTCGGTATGTCCAAGCGAACGCATTTTGGCAAAGGCAACATTCTTCACGTTCTGATCGGTCAAAATATCTTCAAGGGTTGCGCTCCCTCGCCATTGCGTTGCGTATTGAGGTTCAGGCTCACATTCGGATGATGATTCTTGAGGAACTAAGGGAGACAGTATTTCGGTAGCGGGGCTGTCGCTGGTTTTTGTATCTGGTACGACGACCCACTCAGCAGACAGAACAGGACTATATGGACGAACTTTCTGTTCGGCGCGTAGCACTCACCTCCGGGCAAGAAATGAAAATAGCAGAGGAAAATACCCTATCATTCTGTTTATGAGGTGTCTAGCAGTGGAACAGCGTCAAGATTGGCGAATAAGATGACCTGACGGTCATCGGTGTCTGGTTTTCATGTTCGGGTTAAAATTGGGGAAACTTGATAACCAAAAACCAAGAACACGAAATATGCCGGAAGTTGAAGTACGCCGACTCCATCCAACCGATCCTGAACTTACTCTGCTTGAAGCGAAAATCATTGCCCAGCGGAACGAGTATGCGTCACTGGATTTCCCGGAGTACCAACACATCTACTTGGGCTTTATCGAGGGCAGGGTAGTTGATTTGCTTGCTGTGCTGGAGGCAGAAGTATATTCAACGAGGGCTGAGTTCCCAGCTACTCGGTTTACGTTGGAGTATCATCCTAGCTGCATCGCTCACACCGAGTATCCGTTTTTGGTCTACAGTTTCACCCTCACCAAAATCATTCCAACTGAGCAAGGCTCACAACGGCAATTGATGATTATGAGTTGGAAGCTACCGAGAAAAGCAGAATATACAGCCGAAAATGCGGCGATTGAACACTTCATGGCGGACAAGAGCATTCAAAAGTATGATGACGGCTCAGGTGTGGTGTGCAAGATTGAGCCAGAGGTTAGAGCATAGAAGTGGCGAATATGATGCCCTGGTGGACATCGGTTTTCAGTGTGTGACTGGCTTCTCAAGATGCTTTACAAAATATTTGAATGTGTTGTATGTTGCTGGCTTTGGCAAGAGTGGGTTTATCAGCAATCGAATGGCATTGAGTGAGAGTCCTAATCGGCGGTACTCAAGTATCTGTTCCGTAAAGGGTTTCAATTTCGATTCTTTATTTTTCATCCCTTTGGGTCTACCGAGAATGCTTCCCTTTGCTCTGGCTGCCGCTAACCCCTGCTTCGTTCGTAGTGAAATATAGTCCCGTTCGGCTTCAGCAAAGTAGCTGTAGATCGCCAAGAGCAATTTGCCATGCGCTCCGCTGGTTGAAAGCTCTGGCTGCCGGACAAAGGTGATCTTGATCCCCCGCTCGCTCAAGGCATTGATAATATTCAGTGTTTCCAGCATGTTCCGTCCGAGCCGGGAGAGTTCGGCGACCAGTAAGTGATCGCCAGTTTCAAGCAAGTCCAAGAGTTCTTCAATTCGGCGTTCCTTCTGGGTTTTGCGGGAGGAGACTTCGGCTTCAATGAACTGGTCAATGATGATGTGCTGCTGCTGCGCGTACTCTAGCAGAAGGTGCTTCTGCTTGCTTAAATCCTGTTCGTCGGTGGATACCCGAATATAACCCAGAGTAAGCATGGCTCTCCTTCACTCACGGGTACTCCATAAGAGCATCTGGCTCTCTGCGTTCAATTCCTAGTTTGTCGAAGTCGTGGTCATAAGAAACGATAGCTGCTCGCTTGTCTTGGGCAACAGACAGCGACGCGATGCAGGCATCCACATACTTGACAGAATGCTGCTGGTACAAATCAAGAGCAAGCGGGTAGTTGTAGTCGTCAACGATGGTGATCCCCCGGAGGTTCAGAATACTTTCAAGCGCCTGGACGACCTGTGGCTTGGGAAATTCGTAGTATGAGTGCAGCGTCCAGACGATTTCAGACAACACAATACCGGGAATATAGGCAGTACATTTTTTCTGTTTGATGGTCTCCAAGAGGCGTAAGCCTGCTGTAAAGCTCGCCTCATCCTCTTTCACAAGCACGCGCAAAAACACGTTGGTGTCGATGATATACAGCATAGGTGTTACAGGCGGCGGTAAGTCTTCTCCATCTCCTCGCGTGCATTCAAGACAGGTTTTGCGTTCTTCGGGACAAATGTGCCAGCAAGGTCGGTAATGTCTTGTGTCGGCTTAATCCGTATGCTGGTTTCATCAGCAACAATACGGACTTTGCTCAGTGGCGTAATGCCATAGCGGTCACGCAGTCGCTTTGGCAAGGTTACTTGTCCTTTTTGTGTCACGCTGGCAGTAAATTGCATAGATGTATTATTGAATTATAAGTAATACCTGAGTTATACGCCTTCCTTCGGAGTTCGTCAATACGATGGCAAAAAGTTGGAAAAAGAAGGTGAGGAATACAAGGTGACGCAGTTGAACTGACCGGGCGCAAATACCGAACTCAACCCAAAACTTTCCATCCCTGCAAGAAAAAGGTGTCTTGCAGCACATATTCACTCACTTTGGGCGAAAGAAGTCAATCGTTTCTCTTTCAGTCTACGGTGGAGAAAAAGGAACGTTTTCTTTGCAGGATTGCTGTCGAAAATCAGCTATGAGATTGCAGGATAGGTAATCGTGTTCCCGCTTACTTTGGCAAAAGAAGTGAGTTTATGCGGTTTACAACTGGTTTCGCTGATGATGTCCTCAACAACGATGCCTCGAATCACAAGCGCGTCACCAATGAGCGAGCGATGACACCGCCAGGGCACAGCCTCCGCACACATGATGACTGTCCGCGAATGTATTGCGAGTGCAATAAGTTCCTCGACGCTTTCTGTAAATTCCGGGGACTGCATGTAGTCCGCATAGCCACGAAATGACACATTTTTCCAACCTATGTTTACGGATTTGGGTGTGGTGCGCCGTAGTCCTCCAAGTCCCTCGAAGCGCCTGTAAGTAATGGTATTCTCTTCTAAGCTCTTGCGTAAAGCGTCCTCGCTATACTGTGGATTATGACGTGATTTGGCGATTTTTCTGACATCGACAACAGTTTCAATGGCATAGGTTTTCATGAGACGGATAAAGTCTTCTATCGTTCTGGTCGAATGACCAACGGTGTAAATAGGGTTTTTCATAGAACCTCCAATCTGTAGTGTCCCAATAGGGTAAAAAGGTTCACAAGCGCCATATGTATAGTCTGCATCCCTTCATTTTGCTATCACTTTACGGAAATGCGGTTACAATTATTGTAAAAGCACCAAGCACATTCATCGGGGTGAAGGGTGAACAATGTCCTCAGCAAATCAACGAGCAACAAGCACTACTGAAGAGTCGGGCACGCTGACGGCTGAGAGAAAAGCCGCCTTGCGTGAAAGAGTCGCCCAATTGATGACACCAGAAGAACACGCCCGATTACTGACAGAACTTCGGGATAATGCGGCTGAGATAGTGGCGATTGGTCAAAGACTCTTAAATTCAAAACACCCGTAGTTTGATGTTATAGGTTTGAGGTGCAGAATGGCAGAAAGTAAGCATTCAGGAACTTCTAAACCCATCCAGGGCGTTCAGGTTCAATTTTCTGAAGACTTGGCTGAGTACATTAGGACGGGTGTTGATCCTACTGGACGATATGCTCAACCGCCTACACGCAGTGAAAAGGTCAACTTCGCCCTTGTCTATGTTTTCTTCCTATTCATGTTTATGGTTGGGCTTCTGGGAAGCGGAGTCGGGCGCACACTGTTTGAAGGGCTGGTACAGCTTATTCGGGGTAGCTAATTCACTAAGCTAAATAGGTTTCAAGCGCTTCGCAAGCAATACTTGTTCTGTGTGAAACTCAAGGGCTTGATGGAATACTTCATTCCAAAATTCTTCATGACTAAATGCCGTTTCAATGCGCCCGGCTATCGCTTTCAAGTCTTCATCAGTGAGTGTAGCAATCACCTGTTCAGCAATATCCAGTTGGGCGAGTTTCTCACGAGTAACAAGAGGAACTGAAACGATGAGTTGCGTCTGTTCTGGTGGCGGATACAAGGTGGCTACAGCGTTTCTTGTCCAGTCGCTTATATCGTCGCTGTCAATTTCTTTTAGGAGTACCAACAACATCGTTGCTTGATGCTCTGCTGGTAGTAATCGCCACTGCTCCAAAACGCGATCTTTTGTCTGAAGCAACGCTTCTGGGGTTGGTTTCCGCTGCTCATCATTCATCGCCCTCCTCGTTGTCATTCAAAAACATCCACCCCAAGTCTTCAAGTTCAGAGAGTGCGCCGTCTTCATCTGTTAAATCAGCCATAAGCTCATACAGTTGCGCTTGGCGAGATTGCTGTGTTGGGGTCGCATTTGCTCGCACAAAGGACTCTCGTTCTTTGATCTGTGTAATCGCCTCGTATTTTTCCAGTACAGGTTTCTTCGCGGCGCTTTGCTGGCTCTCATACCATTGCCAGCTATCCATAATCCAACGTTCCCGATACTCGTGGTAGCCAAGTCCCCAGAAGGTGTAGAGCTTCATAGGCTGCTCACTGCGACAACTCACTGTCACAAACACATATTCGCCAAAACTGTTGCTGTCTTCTTTCACCTCGTGAATATCCACGTCCGGCTGCATCACTAATGTCATAAAACGGGCGTGCGAGATGTTGTCATAGAGCTTCTCGCGCTCAGTAAATGTGATACAGGAGTCAGGACGTTCTATTGACATAAATACATGAGCTATTGCCTGTTTTGGGCGCAGTAGTGTGTACCAGTGCCGTCAGGAACAAAAACACACTGAAAGCTATTTGGGTTAGTCGGTGCTGCTCCTGTGTTTCCAGAACAGTTACCTTTACCATTTTCCAGCCGAGCAGAGACACAAAAGCGGCTTTGGGGATTTACATAACCCGCTGTATTTTGTTGGCGCGACATAATGTTGTAGTTGTAGGTTGCATTATTGATTGGGTCTACTGGCATTGCTCCCAGACTAAAAGAGCCGGGAAGTAAAATGTTAGGGATTGTGTTACTCCAAAAGGTCCCGGCACTCGCATATGAGTTTGTATATATATACGGATACGTAATTGTGCCAGAGTTTTGATACGCCTGTTCTAGCGCCTTCGCAATCGCATCCACGTCAGCCCTCCGTCGGGCATCCCGAGCAGATTTTTGAACGTTGGAAAAGGCCACAATTCCAGCAGCCATGAGAATGCCGATGATCGCCACGACAACCATTAGCTCAATCAGCGTGAACCCGCGCTTGCCAGATAAATAGACGTGCTTTTCCATCTATTCACATCGTAGAGAAGGGAATAGCGTAGGTCAACCATTCGGCAAGGGGTAACTACATCTCACCGCGTTCCTTACGATGGTTGTCTTGAAGTTCCTTGAGCGTGGTTGGGGTAAAGTGTCGGTCTCGCTCAATGGGTAGTGTCAGTCCCCCACCCACGCCTTCGAGTTCTGAGAGCGAGAAGTAGCCAAGTTCCAGTTCAAACCCATCGACCAGACCAAAAAAGATCACGTCTTCGATTTCTGGATCGTTTGGGTCTACCTCAGTGA
>DATLXY010000301.1:0-3159 GCA_035575335.1 Nitrososphaera sp.
TATGATCGGCATTTGGCGGATGTCATACCATCTCTCTCCCATCACTTAAGTTGAGAGCCACGCCAACAATATCTGTTTCAAAGGAATTGAAGGTTATCATCTGAGGCAGGGTGTAGTTCAACGATTGGACTGGATGTCACACCCTCCATCTATCAAGATATTCAGAATCTAATAAAAGAACAAGGACGGGTCTCGCAGGTCGCCGTGTAAAATAACTCGTCGATCCATCGATCACTGTATAGGAACAAACCTTATTTCGGCTTGAATGATTTCATGCACTGTTCAGAGATGACTCGCGTAAGAAGGAGCATGGTTAGACAATTTGCCTGATCGCTGAATGGTATTGTCTCTTCAGCTCGAAGCAAGCATTTAACCATTGATCAAAACTACTGAGTGTAAGGTTATCATCTCTATTAGAAAAATCTGCTCAAACTACTGCTAGCAGTACTTATCACGAAAGCCTCGATCTGCACCAATAGATCCAGAAACAAGCCATTCCAAGATCAAGCCCCAAAGTAAAGCTGCGATCTGTCCATGTCCGGCTCATTCGGCAGACCGTTTCAACCAGATTTAACAACTAGCAACGGACCCGCCAGACTAGCATGAACGCGTGTATTCATTTTTCGACTATGTATTCGTCCACTTCCATACCAAAATGCCGCCCAGACGCAGGCTTGGCATAGCCAAGCACCTCGTCGCCGACTTTAACTTCGGTAACGGATAGGAGCTTGCCCTCTTTCGTTATCAACCTTATGGTCTCGGCGTTTTGAAGGATCACGGTTCCAGTTTCACCATCGATTTCTGCCCTGATCATCCTGAGTGGACGCGTCTCGATCTTAGATCTGCCGACGACAGCCTTCCT
The DNA here is from genome assembly GCA_035575335.1 of Nitrososphaera sp. Classification (GTDB taxonomy): domain Archaea; phylum Thermoproteota; class Nitrososphaeria; order Nitrososphaerales; family Nitrososphaeraceae; genus Nitrososphaera. The sequence goes on from DATLXY010000301.1 coordinate 863, forward strand.
AGCAACACCTTCTCTGTTCACCAGCAAGACCTCGCTCCCCGACTCTATCTCCGACAGGTAGCGCGTAGTTCCGTCAGGCGCGATTGTGTAACAATAAACCGCACCGGCGTTAACCCTGAACGGGCGCGGAGAAGTAAATGACGAGCCGACAGATTCGTTGTGTACCAGGAGCATAAAGTTTGACCTGCTTCCGACCAGCATTCCTTCACCAAGCCCCATCATTGACGCAGTGTCGACGCAGACGCGCTCGCCGGTTCCCACGTCCTTCACCTCGGTTATTTTTGCAGGCTTGATGGGGAATCTTGTTATAGAGAGTTGCTGCTTCGCCTTGTCCACTTCATCCTCGCTGTCCGTTGACAATATTACGCCGTCGACTCCAAGCTCTAATACCGCAAACATCGTTGCTACTTCTCTTGAGCTCTTTGCTGTAGTGTACACCCTCGTCTTGGACCTGTGCAGCTTCGCAATAATATTCTCAAGCGGAATGATCTTCCAATCTGACGCCTCAACGACGACGAATTCTGCTCCGAACTGCGACGCCTTCTCGATCTCGTCAACATCTGCGTTGCTAAGCACCTTCTTAAAGTAGCCAACACTCTTGCCCGCTGACTTGAGCCTCTCAAGCTGGTCGAAGGTCTTGCAGATCACCATATCGGCATCCTCTGACTCGTAGATGGTGCGAAAGCCCTCGATCGCCTTTGGATCGGCGTTGACTGTGGTGATCCCTTTTTCCTTCAGTCTTCTCAGAAAGCCGTCGGTCTGATTGGAATTTTCCGTCGGTCTGATGATCAGTTCTTTTTGTTTTAGATCAGTCAAGTTCTTTCAATGCCTCTTTAACTGGTTTGTTGTCAATGATTACCTTCCGGAGAGCCCGAACCATAGCGGGCGGATTCTTGTGTTGAAAGATGTTACGACCAAAAGTAACGCCCTTTGCGCCCGCCGCCATTGCCCCGGCACACATTTCCAATATTTCGCGGTCTGTGCTAGCCTTTGGCCCTCCAGCGATTACTATCGGAACGGGACAGCTCTTTACTACCCTCTTGAACGAGTCGACATCGCCGGTATAGACCGCCTTTACCACGTCGGCCCCTGCCTCTGCACCCACCCTCGCAGCGTGAGCCACGATTTCAGGGTCGTGAGGGTTCTTGATATTCTCTCCGCGCGGATACATCATTGCCACAAGTGGCACACTCCATTCCGTGCACTTGTCGGCAACCATTCCCAGCTTCTGTAGCATCTCGGGTTCCTCTTTTGCACCGATATTGATGTGCAGAGATACCGCATCTGCGCCCAGCCTGATCGCTTCTTCAACGCTGCCCATCAACATCTTTCTGTTTGGAGCAGGCCCAAGAGAAGTGCTGCCGGAAAGATGTGCAATGAGACCGACCCCTGGCGGTCTGGGCATTGTCTTGATTATTCCCTTATTAACAAGAACGCAGGTCAAGCCTGCAGAGGCACATTGATAGATCATTACGTTGATGTCTTCCAGTCCCTTTATAGGGCCGTTGCTGATGCCATGATCCATCGGAATACACAGCATCTTGCCGTCTTCCAATAACCTTGCAAGCCTGATGTCCCTGCCAAATACCATATATGTATTAAGACATTCTTCCGACCCTACTTATAACTTGTTTTCCACAGCCATTCTTGTTGGAGCGACGGTCACGGCTCAGAGCCGGGCGCGCCTCTTACTCTCTTACCGCTAATCTCCGCTTTGACAGCCAAGTTGCAAGCCCACCTTTATTCGGGAGGTCTCCAGACTACAATCATCGATTGTCAACTTCAGCAAGGTGTGGTGTCTTTTCTTATAAGCAGGCATCTGTTTGCGGTCCGGCACCGATCTTATTTAGAAAATGAGAGGCCACATCTTGGCCAAGCATGAACATATCGATATTCTTATATTAACACTCTATCCGTTATTAGGTGCGACAAATTGCTGACGCGACATGAACGCAACCCATTCTGTTATATCTGCAACTTATTCTTCTCGCCGGACTACCTGCCAATCCATCTCAAGGCAGACCACACCAAGGAAGAGCTAGCTTCTCACCTCTTACTAGCGTATTTTGATGAGTGGCTCAATCAGGAAGAGGCGATCGAGAAGGCAATCGAATCTGCTAGACGGCAGAATAGACAGTGAACTCAAAGTTTTTTACAAGTGCCCGCGATGTATATTACTGTGGGATATTCTCCTGACTCGTCAGAATTTGAGAGGATGTCGACCAAGAAACTAGCGATCCTTTTTGGTCTTGCATTCTTTGGTGCGTTCATGGTGATACAGATGATTCAAGGCTTTC
>DATLXY010000302.1:0-4048 GCA_035575335.1 Nitrososphaera sp.
CCGGGACATCCCGTTCCCGCACATTTTCAGCAACCTGGGTCTGGCAAAAAAGCTCCGCCACGACGAGCCCTTTATAGTTGACAACTGCGCCGTGTTTGGAGCAGATAAGGAGCAGCGACGCCACATCGACGATGTGCTAATGGAAAAACTGCGCCATGCAGAGCAGGTGGCAAAGCAGCATCCAGAGAAGAAAAAGATACTGGTGCTTCACCAGGGGCTCGTTGATTTTAACAAGTTTGCTGGTGAGATCAATTCCAGCGACCTGCCGCCTGGATTTGATTACTACGCAATGGGACACTATCATGACCATCAAGAAAAGAGGTTTGGTTTCCTTGGGGGTCCACTGGCCTATCCGGGCTCTATAGACCTGACGCCCAGTGAAGGGATCAAGGAGGTCGAAAAAGGCTTTATCCTCACAGATATGTCAAGTGAAGAGGCTTCGACTCAGTGGATTCCCCTTGCTAATCGCCGCAGGCAGTTCTCCGTGCGCATAAGCTACAACGACATCTCCGGCGAGGTCGATAAGGTGATTGAAAAAGCAAAGACCTTCGGCAGCAAGAAACCTGTGGCAAGGATAGAGGTCGCAGGAACCGGTATTGACTCAAGAGTAATAGCCGAGCAGCTAAAGAGGCTCAACGAATTCTGCCTGCACTACGTATGGCAGCCTCTTGAAGGTGCTAAAGCAACTACTACCGTGTATGATTCAAGGCCTACAGACATTGATAATGAACTCTACAGGCTTTCAGCCGAGGCGCTCGGATCAGATGATCTTGCAAAGTTCGCTGTTGGCGAAATCTTGCCACTGGCTGCGGAGAAGGATGGAGCCAGGGCTGTTCTGGATCTAGTATGGGAAGTATACAAGTCCGGCAAGTTCGGAGGAGGAGCAACCGCTGCAAAATGATAAAGGACATTGAGCTGAAGGACTTTATCGCGCACAAGGACACGAAGATAGAGTTTGGAAAAGGCATCACAATATTCGTCGGACATAACGGCTCAGGCAAGTCATCAGTCATAGATGCAATCACCTTTGCTCTCTTTGGCGAGCATACGAGGGGCAAATCGAAAAAGAACCTCGTGAGGAGAGGTGCCAATCAAGCGACGGTTCGAATGCGCTTTGCTCTCAATTCTAGGGAGTACGAGGTTGCAAGGATGATGGAAGGGAGCTCACAATCTCTCTCCCAGCTTCGGCTCATTTCAGACAGAGGACAGGCTGTCAACAAGCTGCTGGCAGGAGGGGAGAGAAGGCAATTTGGTGAATCCACGAGAAAAGAAGTGGAAAAGGTGCTCGGGATGGACTATAACAGGCTGCGTGTCGCGGCGGTGGTGCAGCAGGGCGAGCTTGCCAAGATAGTGGAAGCGCAGCCAAAGGCGTTCAAGGAGCTGGTAAATGGCCTGATTGGGATCGACAGACTGGACGTGGCGTTTGAAACTATGCGCGATGTGATCGCGGGCTTTAGGGATAGGCTGCGCGACGAAACGGGAGGATACACAGACCAGGATATCCAAAAGGTAGAAGACCTGATCAGCAAAAAGGAGCTCGAGCTCAAGCAAGCTGAATCTCTCCTTGTGGAATTTGAAGAAGAAATAAAGCTGCTAGAAGAGAAGATTCGACAGAGAGAGCAGGAGATTGAAAGGATGGAGCCAATGATCCTGCAGGTCAGAGAGCTCCAAACAAGAGAAGAGCTGCTTGTGCGGCACGTAAACGACAAGAGAAACCAAATTAGCAGCGAAGTATCCAGCCTGGAGCGAATGATCAGAGAAGCGATAAACGCGCTTGAACTGCTTAAGAACAAAGAAGAGGTTAACATCAGGCTTCAGATGACAAGATCTGAAATTGAAGAGATCCAGTCACAAATAGAGGAAAACGAAGGCGCGTCTGGCAAGCTTCGCGGGTTTTTGGAATGCGCAGGCCGGCTTCAAATAGTGGATGGCCGCTGTCCGGTGTGCAATTCTGTGGTAACCAGACTAAACGAGATGTTTGACATTTCGCACATACAGGCGGAGCTAAAGACCAAGGCCGATGAAAAATCAAGACTTCAGGTGGCAAAGATTGAGCTAAGAAAAGAAGAGCAACAGCTGCTAGAGCAGGACAAGAAAATAGCCGCCGCAGAGAAATTCCTGTCAAACAACTCTATCAGGTCCGCGGATGACGTTGCGAAACTGCAGGAAGATCTAAGTAACAAGCAACAGGATCTGTCAAGGTTACCGCAACAGACTGTAAGGGCAGGGGCAGATCCGCTGCAGATAGCAATTGACGATCATTCCAGGGCGCTAGCCGAGCAAATAATTTCACTGAGAGAGCGAGTCAAGGGCTTCAGCAACCACCTGTACAACAATGCCAAGTTGGAGAAAGGCGTCCTCTCGCAGCGGCTAATGGATGTCAGCAGAAAGATCGGCATGCATCAGAAGGCGATTGACGACAGTAAAGCAGCACTGGATTCTGCGAGGAAAACAATAGAGCAGCTGAGAAATGCGGCAGAGTTTGTCAAGATTCTTGAAAAGATAAGGTCAGTAATTTTCAATAGGGATGGAATGGTGGGAACGAGCCTGCGCACTTGGGCACTTCAAATAATATCACAAAAAGCATCTGAATATGCATCACTCTTTAACATCGGCATTTCAAGAATTGAGCTTGAAGAAGGTGTCAGGGAGATATCCATAACCTGCTACGGCCGGCAGGGTGAGATAGACATGGATTCTCTGAGCGGCGGCGAAAAGGTTGCAGTCGCCCTTGCTCTGCGGCTTGGGATTGCATACATGATGGGCTCGAGCAAACTGGATTTCGTAATCCTCGACGAGCCGACAACACACCTCGATGAAGAAAGAAGGAAGGCCCTTGTAAGGATAATATCTGAGGCCTTTAGGGAAGGGTCTGGCCCGCTTGCACAGTTAATAATAATAACACACGACTCTGAAATTTTCGAGGATTCTGAGGTAGACCAGCTGTTCAGATTTTCTATGACTGCAGATGGATCGCACGTAACGCGAGAATAGGCTTAATTTAAGCTGCTAGAGAAGCATATCTTGGATCTACTCATAAAAACGATTTCTCTCTGCCGTACGTAGGAAAGAAAACAATACTAGCAGAGTACAACGTGACAAACAAGGTAGCAATCTCAATGCGGCGATAAGGGCCAGTGAGACGCGCAGAAGAACGTACGTACATTCCAGATCACCACGTGGAATCAGCCGAGGAATGCAGAAAACAGGATCTTTTTCCCCCTTGTCAGAAGCACACAAACGCCAGAGCCAAGGAAAGAAAGAAAAAAGCTAAGGGACTATCTCGATTGTCTTGTCGCCTATTGCATAGCTGACGGCGCTACCGGTGTGCATCAGCAATGATACTGTGTATCTGTCGCCAACCTTGGCGGTTGAAAGTGGCTTAACAGATACCACCAGTTGGGCGTTTGTAGCCTTTGCAATATAGTCAACATCTTCATACACATAGCTTGTGCTATTTCCCCTGTCAGGCAGGAACCTGTACTCTATCGTCTTGAAATCTGTCTCGCTTATAGTCTCTTGTATCCCATTTTCTACCCATTTTATTGTCATATCTCGATATCGTAATTCGCCATTGAGCCCTGCAAAGTTGACTAGCTGAAGTTCAGAAGATACTCTTACCTCGACTTCGTTGTTCTCTGGCAGATCCTGTATCATCTTAACGACAGTGGGAGAATATCTTACATGGGCCGTTTGCCCCTTCCTGACTTTTATCACATCATTGTTAGAATTAACGCCAGAAGTACTATCATCATCACCTTCAATCCGCTGCAGCGGCTTAAAGAAAAAGCCCAATACTACAAGCGCGCCAAACGCCGCAGCTGTGACAGCAATGAAAATAGTATGCTGGCGTTCCATCAGAAAGGTCCTAATGAAAATCCATTATTAAGCTTTGTTGACTACTCCCACACTCTTTACAGTAGATCAAAAAAGCTAAGATGATGCCCCAGCAACTTGAAGTTGTGGACACAACCAAATCAAGCCGCTGGAACGTACCCCGGCGAATTGGTACATCGCAATATTACATAACTGTTAATGACACAATCTC
>DATLXY010000303.1:0-3753 GCA_035575335.1 Nitrososphaera sp.
TAATCGGCCAGTTCTCAAAACGAGGCGACTTGGTTGCAGATTTTTTCTGCGGATCTGGTACGACGTTGACGGTAGCCCAGAAGATGGGCCGGCGCTGGATCGGCTGCGACTCCTCCCAGGAAGCAGTATCTGTAACAAAGAAGCGCATCGTGGATAGCAATTTCACTCTAGTCAACATCATTAATGGTTCCGCCAGGCCCTGCATGACTCCTGAAACCTGACTTTTCATATGCTTTCGCGTATCGTGTTCCCGGTGGGTGTAAGAGAGCATATTTTGTCTTGGTATGGGTTGTAACTGTTGGGGAGCCACAGGCGTGCCAAGGTCTCCCTGTTACGTGAACGCTCTCACCGCTGCTTCTGCGCCTGAAGCACCGGAAACGCGCGAACCTATTTCCGCAGTACTCTCCTCTGCCCAATAATACTACATACATTAATTAAACAGACAAGCGCGTGATGTTACGACCGTATGACCAAATCTCAGTCTGTAGACTATGAACAGTTGCTAAAGAGGCTGCAGGACAAGCTAGGCGGCACTGCAAAGAAGGCAAGGTCAAGGTTAGAGCTCCCTGAGCCGCAGATTATCTGGGTCGGCAAGAACACTATCTTCCGCAACTTTATGGAGTTCCCCAAGGCGCTCAGACGCGACCCCGAAAAGTTATTGCTCTACCTCAATAAAGAGCTCGCATCTGCAGGATACATTGCTGGCGAGCGGGTGATATTCCTTGGGCGCAAGACCCCGTCATCGTTTGGTGCGCTGATCGACCGCTACGTCAAGGACTATGTCCTGTGCCCGGTGTGTGGAAGCCCTGATACGCATACTGAGAAGACCAAACCAAAGTTGGCATTCCTTATCTGCGAGGCGTGCGGTGCCAAGTCGTCGATAAAAGGTAACTATGCCTAGGTTCTTCCACTCGACAGGAAGTCATAGTTGTGTAAGTCCCTGATCCATGCGTTTATCACAGATGTGTCGTTCTGGTAGGATGCTTTTATCTGCGCGTTCATTTCGTTAAATTCAGCTACCTTTTTCTTTAGAGAGTGGGTTCTGCTCTTTACGTGCTGCTCAACGGCCGTAGAGCTGATCACTTCGTCGCAAATGTTGCACCGTAACTTTTCCATACTGACTAATCTCATTGTGCCAGTGTTATGTATTCTAACACCAAGCCAGCTTGGCGCATTCGTCAGCTATTTTTGATCGACAGGAGGAGCGGGGTCCCTTATATTATCGAGTACATATTTTAGCTCGGGGTCGCTTGTCAGCTTTTCCAAGAACCCTCTGACTATTTGCCTAGTGGTGCGTTCTGCCGCACCTTCGCCTCTGTGTTGAACATTGACCACATGATCGTAGACGAACGGGCCGATGTACATTGAGCATACGTCCGCGATCCAGCTGAACAACGTCGCAGTGGTCTTGTCTTGGAGCATTGCCTGCCTCTTTTGTTCAAACATCCTCGCAATTATGCGCACATTATAGAGGTACATCTTTTTCCCAGTCTTCTGGTCTACTCCCGTAAAAAGCGCGGCATCCCTTTCGTCGTAGATCAGGCCAAATGAAACGTTATACGGCATCTTGACATGCTTGCTCTTTGGCGCGTATTCGAAGAGCTCGTCCATAAGGGACTGGAGAAGCGCATAGAATCTTTCGACATTCTTTTGGTTTTCTTCATTCTCCTTGTTATTTTTCAGGCCCGCCCACTTCTGTAACTGCCGCAGACGGGTTATAAAATTGGCAGTGCCAAAGTAGGCAAAAGTCTTGCAATAATATGAGATGAAACGCCTCAAATACGAAATTTTTTCAACTCCGGTTTCATAGTTACCCTCACGTCAACTGTTTTCACTAGGGTATTCGAGAAAGTTGACTAACGGTGCTAAGTATCAACCAGGAATTATCTCACCATGACAGCAATAATGTCACTTCACAACGAAACCGCAAGCAGAGGCAACTTCACCACCGGCCAGAGCTGGGGTGCACTGAGAAAGGCATGGAAGGGATACAGGATCGCTAAGGTTCAAGGGGACAACACCAAGATGAGGGAATACGCCACCAAGATCCGCAAACTGCAGGGTGAGTTGGGAATCAGCGTTGCCTCATTTCCGCACTTAGGAATCAACTAAGTGCGGACTTCTTTTTATTTATACTTTGTATTACCCGTAAATCGGGTTATAATTATTCGATAGCTGCTGTCTCAGCTTCATCTCGATCTGTGCCTTTGGAAGCGCCCCTATAATGACGTCGACCACCCTGCCATTCTTGAATATCATCATCGTCGGGATGCTCTGGATTCCAAAAGCTACTGCAGTCTTGTGGTTGTCGTCAACATTGAGCTTGCCAAACGCGACCTTGCCCGAATATTCCCTTGCCAGCTGTTCTATAATGGGCGAGACCATCCTGCAGGGGCCGCACCACGGTGCCCAAAAGTCGACAAGCATTACGGGATATTTTGAAACCTCGCTCCTGAAATTAGAGTCCGTCAGAACCACCGGCTCGGTGAGAGAGGACATCATTCCCCTCGTAGCTGCAACCTTTTGCAACTCTGCCATCTTTCTCCTCTTTATCGCCTCAAGCTCGTCGTCCGAACTCATCTAGTAAAAAATTAGACCAAAGTGGCTATAATCCTTACTGGCCGATACGTATTATTGTCAGATCCACATTTGGAATATGTGTTGGAAAAAGGCGAGAATGAGACTCTGAAGCAACAAGCTCAGGATAAGACTGTTGAGAACGATCTAGAAGGATTGAGATCAGAACTCAAGTCTGTAAAGGAGGAGCTGAAGAAGGCAAAGGAATCTTCGGAGAATAACCTTAACAAGCTCAAGTATCTTATGGCCGATTTTGACAATTATCGAAAGCAAATGGAAAAGCAGGCTGCGGCAAAGGTCGAAAATGCCAAAGCTGAATTGCTACTCAAATTTCTCAATATAAGAGACGATTATTTGAGGGCGCTGTCCGTGGCGAAGCAGGCCAAGACAGAGCCCGCAGTCATTGAAGGGCTGGATGGGATATTGAAGAACATCGATTCACTGCTTGCCTCAGAAGGTGTGAGAGAAATCGAGACAGTTGGAACACCCTTTGACCCCAACGTGCATGACGCCATATCCTATTCTGCTAGGGATGACGTACCTGAGAATACCGTCACGGCTGAGATTCGAAAAGGATACATCCTCAACTCAAAGGTGCTCCGTCCAAGCTTGGTCGAAATCGCTAAGAAGATAGTTAAAAATAGCGTTTCAGACACTACACAAGAGGTAGGTAGGTGATAATAATATGGGTAAGATAATAGGTATTGATCTTGGAACTAGCAATTCGGCAGCAGCTGTGATGATGGGTGGCAAGCCAACTATTATTCAGGCAGCAGAAGGCACGTCTATAGGCGGCAAGTCGTTCCCTTCTGTGGTAGCCTTTACAAAAGATGGTCAGCTTATCGTAGGCGAGCCAGCCCGCCGTCAAATGCTCTCAAACCCTGAAGGCACCGTCATCGCAGCAAAGCGCAAGATGGGAACTGACTTTAAGTTCAAAGTGTTTGGCAAGGAATACACGCCGCAGCAGATTTCGTCCTTTATCCTGCAAAAGATAAAGCGTGATGCAGAGGCGTTCCTAGGCGAATCAGTGGACCGCGCCGTCATTACCGTGCCGGCTTATTTCAACGACAACCAGCGTCAGGCTACAAAGGATGCAGGCGAGATCGCCGGTTTGCGTGTAGAAAGAATAATCAACGAGCCGACAGCCGCGTCTCTTGCATACGGACTCGACAAAGC
>DATLXY010000304.1:0-4908 GCA_035575335.1 Nitrososphaera sp.
AGCCGCGCTACGTCGCTGGTACCGAGCACGCCTTTCTCCTTCTCCATGATAATAATCCATCTTATCTTCCTGTCAGTCAGTTTGACTACAGGATTAGTGGGCTGCGTTAATAATTTCGGGAAAGGAGAATTTTTTACATAAGCCATTCTTCGTAAATTCTTATAGCGTGGATCAAATCGCGGGCCAAACACCAAGTACTTTATGACTGACATACAATACAGTTTGGTCTTCTCTTTGTCCGAGATTGCCAAATCTGCTATTACATAATGTCGGCTTCAGATTCAATTTTTTGTTGGAACTCGCCAAAAGGTGCTCAATCACCTGCGCGAGGACAACACGCGCTCTGATCCGCCGGTGGGTGCAAGGTGATGCGTCGAATCTATTCTGCGGAGACCATAGCTTGCATTTCGCTGTTGTTTACTGCCGCCATCCAGGTACTGGTTATCAAGAGCAGAACATAAAGGTTTAGAGCCGCGAGCAGCTTCGTTGCCGTATCGGCCGTGGGTATTTACTTTCAATCGATTGAATTTTCATTTAAGCCGGGCCTTGTCCTTGAAGTAGTCTACGGCCCTTGTTTACCCTCACGTCATCTCTTTCTGCCACGCCGCTTGGGACGGCTGCAGCAGTCTATCCTGCCTACAGGGCTTCTAGGCTAGAGCCCATCGACGCCAGCGGCCGTGTCTGACACGCGCTCTGACTCTGTCCCTTCAGCAAAAAGTGAATGATTTTCTCCTTCATCCTCAAAAAATGTAGCAGTCTTGCAGCATTTTGAGTGGAGAAAAAGTACGGGAATAACAGTACATTTCTTCATTTAATGGTGGGCAAGTTCATCCAGTGGAAACGCGTCGCTACCTGTTCGTCAGGCTGATGTACTCGTATGCTTTGACCGCATTGTCAAACGCATAATGAACCGTCTGGAACTGTTTTCTAAATTCTGCAACGTCTTTGGCCACTATTGCAGGATCCTGCTTGTGCACGACTACTCGCTTGATGAAGGTGGCAATCTCTTTCATCTCATTCTCTTTCATTCCGAGGCGCGTAACCTCTGGTACCCCAATCCTGACACCGCTTGGGTGCATATAGTGTCTTCCGGCCTTGATGTCACCTGGCAGCAACTGTCTGTTCAATATTATTCCCGCCTTTTCCAATTCTTTCTCAATTGTACCACCATCTCCAAACTTCATGACATCAACAGCGATCTGGTGCGATGCCGTATAGCCGCGCCTTTCTCCCAAAACTCCAAATCCATATCCTGCCAGAGCTTCTGCTAATGCTTTTGCGTTCTTGATCACCTGTTTGGCATACTGCTTGCCAAATTCAAGTGATTCTGCGAGCGCAATTGCTTTTCCTGCCACATGGTGCAGGTGGTGGCTGCTTGTGTTTCCGGGGAATATGGCCTTCTTGATGGCCTCAGCATGCTTTTCTAGAGATACAATAATTCCGCCCTGCGGACCCCACAGCGTCTTGTGCGAGCTCATGGTCATCGAGTCAACTCCCTCTCTCAATGGATCCTGGAACTCGCCCCCAGCTATCAGGCCGGCAACGTGAGCTCCATCGTAGTTGACATACATCCCGTGGTCATGCATGAAACCTGCAAGCTCTTTTACTGGATGAGGGAACAGGAACAGACTGCCCCCGAACATGGCCATCTTGGGTGCCCTCCCTTCACGAGCCATCTCTTCGATCTTCTTCTTTGTGGCGTCAACGTCGATGGTCATCTCCTCCTTTGAAAATGGATAGTGCTCTATGTTGAGGCCATGAACCAATCCGGCAGTTCCGCCATGCTCTTTCTTTCCGTGAGAGATGTGGCCACCAGATGGTATTGAAGCAGCCATCATCCAGTCGCCCGGGTTTGAAAATGCCGCGTATATTGCGAGATTTGCCACGACGCCGGAAGTGGCGCGGCAATCTGCAAATTCTGCACGGAACACTTTGCGTGCGAGGTCGTTGCATATCAATTCAACTTGGTCAATGTAAATACAACCAGCGTAAACGCGCTCGCCGGGCCATCCTTCTGCATAGCGGTTGCCAAAGTCAGATATCACCGCCTCTCTTACGGCCGGGCTTGGAATGTTCTCGCTTGCAATGAGAGGTATAGATCTGTTAAACCATTCGTGATGCTCTCGCATCAGTCTCAACACGTCATCATACGCTTTCTTGCTCTCACTCATATTCGATTATCCTCTACGCCTCTTTGAGAGGCGCGCTGGTTCTTTTAAGTTATCGCTTTTCCTCTTCAAGTAGGAAAATGTGAAGAAGCTCGCATGTTATGGCTGGTTTTTCGGCGAACGGCACGTGCCCTGCATCCTCTAGTATCACTATTTGAGAGCCGCCTATAGATTCTTGAAAAGCTCTGGAATACTCAAGTGGGATCAGCTCGTCGTGTTTTCCCCATATTATCAAAGTTGGTGCCTTTATCCGTTCTAGTCGGTCAATGCCTATCTGTGTGTTGCCGCTGTTTTCGTATGCTGACTTGAACGCATGCTTCGCGCCTAGCCGACGCATTCTGTAGATAAAACCATCGACCAACACTTCTGGTATTCTTATCGGGTTCGCTACCATTTGCTCAAACACTGCCCTCACACCATTCTTCTCCGGATTAGTAGCAGCCTCCGGCTACTGCTTAAGTAAAGGTGTGGGCCCGTTGAGCATCCCTGACGCATCTATCAAGACCAGCCTCTCTACCAGATCAGGGTGTTCTGCAGCCAGATGAGCTGCAATATATCCACCGAGTGCCCTACAATGCTTGCACTTCCCATCCCCGTAGTGCGGATGAAGCCAGCAACAGCCTGTACAAACCTTGTAATAGTATAGTCGATCTCAGGCTTGTCGCCCAACCCAAAGCCAAGAAGATCCACAGCAACAGAGTGAAGACCAAGCAGAGACATTGCATCCGGTATGTCAAGCCATCTGTCCGCTGAAGAGCCAAGACCATAGATGAATATCACATGACGATCTTTTTTGCATGCTGGCTGCTAACACGTGCCGAGCGTGCGCTACCAAGAACATTATTGTCAGCTTCAAGGTAGTGCACATTCAAGCCGGCCACATCTACAAAGACCTGTCTCAACGCTGTATCGTAGTATATCGGCCTGTGTAATAAAACAATGTCTCTGATCTTGGTCTATTGTTATTACTATTATGTTCCTGCCTCGATTTCGCGGATCTCTCGCTCTTAACCAAGAGACAGAGGGTAAAAACTCTAGCAATGATGCTATTGTTATTGGGCTTGTACACGCGCAAATTTTTCATGTATGCCACAATCTCTTTTTCAGCTCTCTTAGGCGATAATAGTTGTTGCAAGAACTGCATGTCCACACAGGATTCTTGTCTGCAATCCAGTACTGGCTATTGTAGTGCTTTTCAACCATCGCATTGCCGCATTGGGGGCACGTAAAGAACCGGGATAGTAGCGGAGCAGAGTCCTGTGGCATGACTTTCTGGGCACGATCGTACTATAATAGCAAGTATGCTAGAAAAATGAAATTTTATGATAATTGCATAACTGCTATTCTCATTGTCGTTACCAGTGTTTGCCGTATGCAATTTTCTTGGGGAACGCGAACATAATGTGTAGGAGTACGTCTGCATGAATGACAGGGAGCAGGCAATTGCCCATAACGAGAAGCTGTATCGGCATCTTGAGCTATTTATGTGCGTGTCCAAAGTTCTTGCTCTCTTACGGTATAGATTCTCTTTCTGGGATTGTCAGATCTTCTGATATTTTGAGGGTCGGTTATACCATTACAACTGAAATGGGATAGAAATTGCACTTGTTGCAATTTCAAAATATAATATGCATATCCATATCTGATATGATTAGCGATTAAATTACGATGATATCACAGAAGACACAAACTATGATAACGTCTAAATACTTGCGGCGTGCGATAAATTGCGGAAATGCCGGTTTCTGTAAAGCAACAACGACCTCCACAGCAGTACGTTGGCAGCAGTAAGAACTACGATCCTGGTTATTCGCGGCGAAGGTATCAGCAGTATCTCCAACACAGATGTAACAATAATAATCTAAACAGATGCCACGTCTGCAATAATTACTGTCATTGTTAGAAAAGGAATGGAAAACAAGTATGGTGGGTATATCGTCACCCCGGTCCCGTCCTCTCTTTCCCTTCCTTTTTTCCACCCACTCGAAATCAGCAGAAATTTGGGATTGATTGATGGAATCGACGGATGAATGGATGAACGGATCATCCATTTAACTAACAGGAAAGCTGAGAAATTCCGCTAGCTATTCGTTAGAACAGCGCCATACTATGTGCAAATGTCATTCATCATCATCGATTTCTTGTCTCCTTCTCTTATGGTCGCGGAGAATTAATTGGGCTCTGTTAACTTAGCCTCCATCACTAGCCAGAAATAATGTGAACTGCCTCCTGCCTGTCACCATGTCCAGATATAGCAAGAACAGCCTGAGCCAGTCCAATACATGCTGCCTGCTGCAATTTGCTTTTCTGCACGGGCAATGGTCGTCGAAACATTCTGTCCTGTCCTTTAACTGCTGGATAAACCGCTCCATCAGGTTCTTCTTCTTCTTCAGTTCAGTACCATATACATAATGGCGCAGGCGCAGCCACCCGCTGCAGGCCCCGTTGTACCACCTGGCACCGTCTGTATGTGAATATTGGCTTCCTTCCATACCTTCTCTGCAGCCGCTTGAAGAAATGACAGTAGTAGCATACACGAAAACGGTCCTCTCACAAGATACAGGTGCATGGTCAGAGAGACATATACGTACATACAGCCCATCCATTGCCGGCTCGTACGCAACCCACAACACCAGTGGTCGTGGCCGTCTATCTATCTGGAGAAGAGGGTCTCGTCAACAAAAATATCGTACTTACCCAAGGCGCCTGTCTATTCTGAATCACCTCTCAGCCACGCCGG
>DATLXY010000305.1:0-2815 GCA_035575335.1 Nitrososphaera sp.
CTCCTTCATCATGCGTGAGCCTGTGTCGCCGGCCGGCAGAGAAGAGACGTACGACTCTAGTAACTTCATGCGTTTGTCGCCTAGTTCTTCGATCGCTGACGCTACCAACATGCCTGCGTCCGTAAGCTCGTAGAATGGAACGCCTTCAAGTTGTAGCGCCCGCGGGCCCCTTCTCAATGGTAATCTCCCTCCCTCCTTTACTACCCCAGCTGGGATCAACACCTCATCAAGGTCGCGGAAGATGCCCGAATAGATGTTCTGCCACAAGATGCCATGCTGCTTGGCTATTGCATGGGCTATAGACGTCCTCGTGCGGAGCTCTGGGCTCTGTTCTGTAGCCAGATGCGCGATGATTCCCCTCTGTCGCTTGGCCTCGCCGGTAAACTTGTTCTTGCGGGTCTTGAAAGTATTAAATATAGCAATCGTCGATTTGTCCTCCTTCAAACTGTAAACACCTTCCGCAAGACTAGACCTAACAGAGTTCGTTAATATTTTAATTTGTTGGTTTTTTGGATTAAATTCTCGCTCGCAAGAAGGTGAAAAATGGAATGAACCTTTGGCAGAGGAAAATAATGATCAACATCTTTTGGCGGGAAATAAACTACCAGACATCAAATCAAATCTTTCGTGCAAATAGAAATCAACAATCAGCCTTAAAAGATCGGCGTTGGTTCAGAAAACGTTATTCGAGAGAGAATAAACCTTGCTCTATGGGCATGTTCATCACATATTCCCGGC
This sequence comes from Nitrososphaera sp., assembly GCA_035575335.1. Lineage (GTDB taxonomy): Archaea > Thermoproteota > Nitrososphaeria > Nitrososphaerales > Nitrososphaeraceae > Nitrososphaera. Next base: position 739 of record DATLXY010000305.1, read on the forward strand.
TCCTAGAACGGTTGTACCAGAGGAGCCTTCTTCATCCATTCCTACTTCTGGTATAACTGCGTCAGCCGAATTGCCGCACGGTTCTACTGTTTGATACCTGCGGCAGGTGAAAGGTATCAAAAGGTCGACTAGACTTTTCGAAAGATATCGGAGTGGTCAATAAGATGGTGTAAATGATGAATATAGGCAAGTTCAAGATTGTGCAAGCGTACGACCGCGGGAAAAACAACTACTACTATTATGAGCAACGGGTGAAGAATTATTAGCTCTTGTTCATCACCATACGTCGCACTGCGACTAATTCAATTAGAAAAACCTCTCGACCTTGATAAGATAGAGATGCCGCCGATTGATCGATGACCTCTTTGAACGAGGAATTAAAGCATATGATCGAGTAATCCGGATTTTACGAACACAATGTACTAGTTATCCTGACCTTGATACTTTTCGCAAGATATACTGCATGTATGCCAGCATTACCTCCAGCCAGAATATATGAAATTGCGCTTATTGCCTTCCAATACGAGTACTCGCCCAGGGTGCGAGATAACCTGCACAACTATGGTGTCGATGTAGAAAAGTAGGAGAAGGCTCGCAATAATTGACGCCGTAAAGGGCTATCAGCACGACAAAGATCACTTGGGCATTATTAACCTCATCAAGTGCCTCACCGCAAGGGCAAAGAGAAGGCAAGATAGGTGTTTGCTCATTTGTTAATATGGGCTCGTTCTTCATGTATGGTAAGATATCGGAAATGCTCCAGTACGAACAGTCAATAACACCGAGTCAAGGTGAAGGCGTTTTGTGCTTATCATGCCTGAGACTATGCCAACCTGACAGAAGAGCAAAAGCGCGCTGTGGCAGCCAGTCATTTCAGAAAGCTGCTGTAAGAACTAGGCTGGTCAACCCTCATATCCGACACTAAAAACCGATCGCAAGAATCTTGGTGATAGACGATGACCAGGCTGCTGAACAGGTCATAAAACAGATCCTAGTTCGCAAGAACATGATTGTAAATGCCTTCACGAGCCCCACAGACGCGCTTGACCATTGGCGACAACACTCGACATAGCCTTATTCTCTCAGACATGCGGATGCCGGAATCTCCGGGTTTGAAGTTGTAGGTCAGGTACGGAGGGCGAATCCAGATGTCAAAGTTGTGTTAATTTCGTCATTCGAAATTTACAAGTCTGAGGTTAACAAACTGCTTCAGAGCACAAGGATCGATGATTTTGTCCTAAAGCCGGTGCGCACAGACCATCTGGTACGTATCGCCCTCAAGCACTCGGATACTTCAAGATATTGTGCGCAGAAGCTAGTGGAGAATAGTGAAAGCATATGCCGAGTATTACTCGACTTTTTCCCCAACACGCAAATATCTTGCTGTACGTGTAAAACCTATTTGGGACACACTACACGTGGGAGTGGCTGTTGCTTGACTGGTACGCTAACCGCAGTAGAAGTTCGTTCAGACTCCGCGTAGGGCTTCCCCAAAAGAATCGCAATGTGCTCCGAGACTATCGTTCAGCCGGTTCGCTAGCTGCCTGTCGTAGTGTATGTGATTTGAACCTGTCGCCAAAAGGTAGACGAACGGGTGCGAACATTAAGAGTTTTGGCGACCTTCTCGTATGTATGTGGTCACATGTGCAACAGCTGTTGCTGCGGACAATCGTTCTTTGGAATTGTGACGACACATGAAAGCGTATACGGTAGGAGAGAGGAATTCTACAGGATTGGCCTTGGCTCGGAACAGAATATGTGCTTTCTATGGGTTCTGATGTTCAGCGTGTCAGCGTACGGCATCTTTACAGAGGAATGATCAGAGTATGGGAGATGAAGCGGCTGACGGAGAGATTGGATATGCATGTGCGATGCGTAGCACAGAAAAAATACAAACAAGCCATCACCTCGGGGTGTTATCTCCAGTTGAGGAGTTCGGGCACAGTTTGGTCTTGTGTAGCTAGCCATTCGGTAGAATATGTAAGTGTTAAACAGACTACATTGTGCGCAAATAGACTAGGTCTGGTTTGGTGAGGAGGTGGCAGTGGTATTGATTTAGACAATAACGCCGCATATT
>DATLXY010000306.1:0-4536 GCA_035575335.1 Nitrososphaera sp.
GAGTCCACTCCGCATGTCCAAAATGCAAGGCCGGATTCCACAGCGACCATGTGATAGAATAACGGTTTTTTAGCCGCCCTGTGCCAATTAGCATAGGCTGCAGGATGATGACGACGTAACAGTCCCCCTATTATCTGCCTAGCGTGAAAAGGCAGAGAAAATGAAGAGAATTTACCGGACTGCCGAATCCAAACAGCCTAAACCTTACAGGATAACTCCTGTAGGGTTTAATCATGCAATAGATAGCTTAAATGTTGCATAAATACTGCGCAGTCAGAAAAAGCTACTGTCACAAGGAGTGGGATTCGAACACGATTTCGGTAACTGTGTGTTCACAAGCATAATAGAACGCGGTTAGCTTTAAAACTTTGTGTTATATTTTCTTCTTGTCGGCTCCGATGGACCATGTGCTAATTTCGGAAAGCTAGCTCGTCTCAAAGTCCAATACCGGCGTCGCTTGGTACGCCAGCAAATGATACTTTCCCATCTCTTTTTCGGCTCTGGCGCGGCCTGAACACCGGGCTTGAATATGGGATCGAGCTCACATAGATAGTGTATTAATTGAAACTGTGCTTTGCGATCTGATTCTGAATTTACCGCATCGATTGCCTAGGCAGCATAGATATAACCTGACCAGAGTCGGCCTACTATATTCGCTCTTATCTGCGGGTCTAGAACGTCTGTTAGATACCTTGCACTTTCCCTTTCTGCAATTGCCAAGTTACTAGATGTTAACCCACGGTTTAGCTTGAGGTCTTGTTCTTTGGGTACTCTATATCAGCGCCACATCATTCAAAAGTCTAATTCTTACCTCTACAGAATCCATAGATTCTGGTAGTTCCGTCGGCATCGTCGCTCCGTAGGCCCATGATAATACTGTTCGCGCATTTTCGTACATGTCAAGATAAAGGGCGAGTTTTTATTACTTGCGCAAATGAATCTATGATGCTTTGTTGTACGCACTTTTGACCCAGTTCATTAATTCGTCATCTAGATCTGAAATTGAACTGACATGAACATATCCCCATCCCGGTTTACAAGATGTATTATAGTAGCGATTGCCATTATTTGCTTCAGCAGGACTTGTATTCAAATCAAGGCGTATCCAGCGTTTCTTGAAATGAATACCACAAAAAGCCCTTCTCCTAGTTGTAGCTGTAATGTAATCCTGTGGAGCAGGGTTAAAGTTTACATCACTTCCTAAACTCTGGAACCTTTTCTTAATCTCGTTATACAAAGGCCTGTGGTCGTCTTCTGTTTTAGGAGGCGAAACTAGCGTCTCCGTGCCTTCAGAGGTATCTATTATGACTTTCGGAACTAGTCCAGCGCTGCTATCACCATTCTTGAAGATGGAGTAGGTGACAAGCTTAATAGATGGTTCCAGCGCCCAGCAAGCATTTCTCACTCTATCATCCACATTGCTTACCACAGCCACCAATCTAATGTCTCGAGTCGATTCTTTTGTATCAGGATTTTCCTCTGGATAATTTCTTTCAATAATAGTTGATGGTTTTGGTCAGTTGCAAACCAGCTGTAATATTCCATGAGTTGTACAAGTGCGTCCTTGTCAAACTCCCCAGGTTTCTTGTACTCAATGAATACTGGATTGTCCTCCTCATCAATAGCCAGCGTATCAATGATTCCTGTGCCTATCTTAACATATGAGCCAACCAGTCGAAGACCTTCCTCTGGTATATCAAGATCCTTTTCAAAGGCCTGTTGTATTGCCTTCTCATCTAAATCGATTTCTGCTGGCCTCACAAGTTTGACTTCCACGAGATAGATAAGGGCATGAGAGAAGTTCTTAAACATTTTTCGCTCTTCCAAGGCGGCTAATAAAATGACCTATTCTGATTAGCCGATCTAGGCGGAACTCTAGCAGTGCTTAACCCAAACGTAGGAGGAGTATTTATGGCCTTGATCCAACGGAACATGCTGGTGACCATTCTTGGACTTGTATCCGGTTTGGCAGCTGTCTTGTTAATGGTAATCTACCTAGCTAACAAGAAAGAATAGAAGTAAAGACCATGGCATCCCACCACTATGATAGTAAGCGCTGCGAGCTGATACTTTAGACCCATGTTCTATTATAACAATGAAGCAAGTTTTAACTATAATGCGAAATTTTCAGCCGAAAATGTCGAAGCCTTATAAAGGCGTAATTCTACTGAGCCCTAGAGAGTGTCCCTAAAAACATATATGATGGGTATAGCTTTTTAGGGGAGGCCTTCCATATACTGGCTGTAGAAATGGCTCTGTTAGAAGTCCTAAGTTCTGGAGCAAGGAAGCTCATTCTAGAGGAACTAGCTAAAGATGATACTAGGCCTGTATCCGCATATGCTTTTGCTAAAGTATCTGGATATACGCAGAGGACCATTTCCGAAGAATGCAAACGGTTGGCTCGAGCAGATATTCTAAAACCTGTAAAAATAGGCGAAGGACAGAATGGGTATATTTACAACGATAGCCCTACTGCACAAGGACTAAGATCATTAATATTTGATAATCTTCAGCGAATGGAAAGCAATAGTGTTGTAGAAAAGATAGCAAAAAACCTTAGAATGACTGATTATTACATATCACTGCCACTAGGACTTAAGGTATCTTATGATGTATTTTATGCTCCCAATTACCTGCTGGTAATTGTAGATAAGAACAATACCAAAGCCGTTGACTTTTTGGAAAAAATCGCTAAGGAAACTAAAGAAGGAAAGGTGATTGTCAAGAAAGAATCGCTGTGGGGTAGAGAGTACAAGTTTGATGAAAACATAGGCGCTTCAATTGCTTCCATAGAACAGGCAATGGCCGATGGGCTTGAATACTATCAAACGGTCAAAGATACAGAAATAATCAGAGTGTTGTTAGCTAGGACCTCTTCTATAGACATAAAGAAACTGAGCAAATTATCTGGTATCATAGGCGCTTCAAGAGCTTATAGAGCTCTAAGTCTAAAAGATAGGTTCTTGAAAGATTATTCATCTAAGGAGTTTCAAAAACGTGCTATTCGGAATGATATAGATGGATTCTTTTCAAGTGATTTAAAGGCCCAGATCCTACCTACACTTTTTCCTAATGAGACATACCGGCCAGAACAAATTCAGATGTTAAATAATGCCCTACAAAACTTTCAAAAGTAACCCAACTTGAACAAGATTCAGATCTTTCAATTCCTCTTTCGAGCAGATCCGAAAATCATGGATATTCAAAGCTACAGGCAGATAGCAGAGAAAAAAGGTTGGAGGGCACATCTTACAAGGCCACTTGTTTCAATGGTTGAAAGAGATATACTTACATTTGATACCTTTTCGATTCTTGCAACTATGGCTAACGATGAACTTTCATTTGGTGGGGGGGGAACGCTTCTAAATTGGATACGGCTGCGTGATTCTCCTCGTTTTTCATTTGATGTAGATACACAATTACAATTTCCTGCCAGAACAAAACAAGAAGTAATGACCAAGATCATTGAACCTATTAACGACAGTCTCCGGAAAAGTGGCAAGGTTACGCCCATAGAGATCAATGGAAAAAAGTTTGAGGTAGGCCTCATTTACTTTGATAGGGAAAAGGATCACTTTCCTAACATGCTCTCCCTAAAACGGAGCGTACATGCACTTACCATAGGAAGGGATGCCCACGAATATCTTAGAAAAGAAATGAACGGATTGACCGATAAAGAAGTAATGAAGCTCAAGAGCATGTATGGAGCCAAATTTGGCAAGATAGAAGACGTAAGGATCGAGATAGGTTTTTCAGAAAGCGGCGATCCTAAATTCCCATCAAAAGCAACCGTTGTAGAACCGCTAGTAAATCCGGAGGCAGAACTGACTCCTGTTGAAGCCAAAGTCACAGTAATAGAACACACTATCGCAAGCAAGATTTTCAAATTAGGGAAACGATATGTCGATGCTGAATTGGAATTTGCTATACCGGAATTTATCAAAGCTATCAGCGATCTGAGATATTGGCATAGCGCTAACCTTGATGAAATACTAGAATATATCAGGCAAATCTCTGCTAGCGAAAACTATAGCGTTAAGGAAATACTTGATAGTTCTGATGACATATTGGATTGGCTCAAATCAGAAAGAAAAGCGAAGGATCAGTTTGAAAGAGGGGCTCAAACATCAATGCTTGCAACTAAAATTGGCTACTTGGAGCTCATCAATAATTCATCCGAACTTGTTCAAAAGATCAGGCAAAAAGTGTAAGACTGACTACACAAACCATCCGCTCTTCCAAAGTTGATCAGGCACTACAGACATTGACGAGTTACTTTTTTGCAGAATAAGCATATAGGGTCATCCTGCTAGTGCAAAGTCGAGGGCCGAATCTCGCTACTAGAGTTTCCGGCTAGAATATGACAATAACTAGCGAGTAATAACTAGAAGCCACCTCATAAATGGCACAGCAGGCTGAGAATCAGCCACTGTTGACCTTGCAGTCTACATCTTTTATTGGGAGAAGCTTTCTGATATTACATACAGAAAGCAAGCATGACAGACGAGCAGTGGTCATTCATACAACAGCAGCCGC
>DATLXY010000307.1:0-3559 GCA_035575335.1 Nitrososphaera sp.
GAGGCTTGCCCGACTTGGTCAGCGCCTTTATCCTGCTAACCATTCTGTGCTCTGTTGCGTCCTTGACAGAACATGTGACTATGAGGTTGAGCGCACTCTCGCTCTGCTTGCTTGCAATTTCATAGCCGGCCTCATTCAACAGACCACTTATCATTTCTGAATCGGCCATGCTTGCCGAGCACCCGTATGCCTCTACCCATACTTTCGGCTTTGATCTCTTTCGGAGCATCGGTATCGACTCTATCAATGTGGGCCTGAGCGATCTCCTGGCAAACATCGTTATTGCCGGAGAGCAGTTAGATCTAGTCTACTTAAAAGCATGCCGTCAGAGGTTCTTTCTGGTAATACTATCTGCAAGTCCCTAATAGTTCATTGAACTAAAAGACTTGATTAGAAAAGGTGATGTTTACTCGGAATTTGGCTTGTCTCGAAAATGTTCCGGCGACTGCCAACAGCTATTATTCTAGCTTGTGCCGATTCTGCGACCAGATCTCGCTTAGAACCGTCACGTAAGTGGTGACAAGCTCCCCGCTTTGCATGCTTTCGCGATTATTTTCCAAATCGTTCCCAATCGCCATCACAAGCTGCCGGGGCACCTTCAGGTGCTCGTTCATGTAGATCAGGAGCGAAAAATACATCAGCCTCATTATCTCGTCTCTGCGACTGTCTGTGATCTTCATGTTTGACATAACGTTGGAGGCTATGAGTGAAAAGTGGGGCGAGAGCAATGCCTTGTCCTGGGAATCGCTGAGTCTGATGGCACCCATGTAGAGCAGGTCTTCTATTGCAGATGCAGCCTGCTCAAGCCTCCGATGTTCTTCTGACATTACTGTCTAAGCTTGAGATACAAGGCTTATTTTAGATTACTCTAATGACGGAGTGGTACGACTCCACAAAATCTGGATCCACGATCCCCTGAACAACGAGGGACCTTCCGTCAGAAAGTCTGATGTCCATCGCCACTGCACTGTACGGAATTTCAAACTGTTCAACCTTTTCCTGACCGCTTACTTCGAAGAACTTGGTGCACCTGCCAGAGTCGCACGAGAATCCATAGATTTTTTCTACCCTCCTGTGGCCAGAGCCTGCAGCCCTTCCACCGGCAGAGCCCCGTGATTCCTCGACCATAAGGATAAAGATCTCGTTCTTGGCTTGCGGGTCATCTAGATAGATATCGTTCTGAGCCACGACGAGCTTGCGCTGAGGTAGAAGCAAAATCTCATCGATCGAATCAGACATCCTTCCTTGAATGCTACTGATGAGAGTAAAGGGGATATTTTTAATTATTGATCGGGCTCGGAAACAAACGCATGGAATATAGACTGCTTGATATCGGTCTTCGAGAATGCCTTTTTCTTGACTATCGGGATGCGTTTGATGCTCTTGACTGAAGGGAGGCTTCGATATATTGCCTCATACTCGTGCATAAAGTTGTGTGGAGCTAATTGTTTTGGCTTGTTATCTTCGTAGTAGTCAACGTTTACGACATGCATCTTTGAGAAACTGACAAGCTTGGATACTACCTCATTGATTTCGCTTGGCAGTACGTGGAGGAGAACAGATACCGCCAACACCAAGTCATACTTCTTGTCAAGCTGAAGAGACTGTATATCGGACTCTCTGAAGCGTATCTTGTCCGATTGTACATATTTCTTGGCATTTTCCAGCTGGTCTGGAGAAATATCGACAGCCAGGTACTCTTGTATGCCAGGAAAATTTGACAAGATTATCTTTGAAATCCTTCCAAAGCCGCAGCCCACTTCAAGGATGGTTTCAAAAGGAGGGTTTACCATCTTCAGATATTCAAGAAGCGCTTCTTCCTGCCGCCGATTCGCTGGGTCGTGTTTGAATTGCTCCTTGTACACCTTTCCTCTAGCAAGCCAGTATTCACGCGGATTGTAGATATTACTCACATCGAAGTACGGCAAGATTCCCTTTCTCTGATTGATATGAATTTAGACAGCAAATTCCGGAAGAATACATTCTAGCACAATGTACGCTAATTTATAAAAGAAGCAAAGCCCGGTGCATTTTCGCATCACCATATGCCTATGCATTCCCTGGATGACGGCTGCAAGATAGCTGTGGTAAAGCCGGTCTTTGTCATAGGGGCAGCCGACTCCGGTACTACGCTGCTGTACAACACACTATGCTCCTACAGAGATCTTGCATACTTGATGCTGAACATGCTCAGGGCCGGCATTCACAAGCATGGCAGGATTGACGGCGATAGGAGAGCGGTACTATTCAGGATACCAAACCTGCTGCAAAGAGATAGGCATTTACTGTGTTGCATGAGGCAAACGCGTTCTGGATCAAATATTTTGGCACTTATGACTACAAAACAGAAGACGATTTTACATCAAAGATAGGGGTGCAGTTGAGAAAGAATGTGGCTGCAGTGCAGAACCTCTGGAAGAGGCCGCGATTCATAAACAAGAATCTGCAGCACTGCGTGAGGGTGAAGATACTTGACTCCATTTTCCCATACGCCAAGTTCGTGCACATCATCAGGGACGGGAGGGCGGTTGCTTGATCCTGAACAAGAAGGGAGAAGCAAACTCGAACATGTCCCTCCTCAACCTGAGAAAAATTCTGGGCGACAAGTACAGAGCGGATCGTTCTGAGCTGTACAACTACAGCCAAGCATGAGCAGAACTGGTCAGGAGGGCCAGAGAGGCAAGAGCATTTGGACTCACCATGTATTGCGAGGTTCGCTACGAGAACCTGATAGCCAACCCAAATGAAGAGATCAGGAGAGTAGTTGACTTTTGTGAACTTGATTGGCACGGCGAATTTGAGGAGAACATCCCCGGACAGCAAACATGGACACGAAATGGGTGGAGAAAGCCGACGACGATCAAAAAAGAGACCTTGAAGAATCAACTCAAGAGCTCAGGCAAGTGCAGGAATAACCTATCGCAGATCTTCTACGTTCCATTGCTTCCTCGCCTTGTTTCTCCACAGCCTCTTTATCGACCATGGCAGCCCAAACGCAATCGGTATGAACACGAAGAAAAAGTAGATTCCGTAAAAGGAAAGGATGACTGTGGCCAGTATGGATGCCGCAGAAGCAACGATTACCAGAATGGGTAAGAGCCTGTTATCGTTGCGCTCCATGAGAACAACCGCATCTTCAAGATCGCAGGGTTATCTTATAACCCTAACTCTTCTTTTTCTCGGTATCCACAATAGATATTTAATATCTATAATTTCGATGGTAAGATCATGGTCAAGACACAATCGTCACCTCAAGTTCTGAAAACTGGCAGTCCAGCTCCGGATTTCACGTTAAAAGGCGTAGACGGAAAGATGCACTCGTTGCACGATTACAAGGACAGCAAAACGATATTGGTGGTGTTCATCTGCAACCACTGCCCGTATGTAAAGGCTAGAATTGGCGATATAGTGGATCTCCAGAGCAAGTTCAAGCCGTCTGAACTTCAGGTAATTGGCATCAACAGCAATGATCCAAGCTACGAAGAGGAAGGCTTTGACAACATGGTGCTATTTGCCAAAAAGTACAACCTCAACTTCCCATACCTGATCGACGAAACCC
>DATLXY010000308.1:0-2729 GCA_035575335.1 Nitrososphaera sp.
CGGCGTCCCTGACGATTTGTTGTGGTATTACGCCAGCGGTGGCATCGTCGCAGGGATAGCATTTTTCTCTTTGGGTTTCATGCCGTTTATGGCAGTCAAAATAGCGAGCTGGTCACTCGCGGTTTCCCACGCGCTATCTGGCCTGCTTGAAGGGTTCTTCCGCGATGTATATTTCTCGTTTGAGGGATATGTTTCGGTGCAAATATTTGCGGCCATGACCTTTATCATCCTGCTTCACGGGCTGGGCCTGCAAAGGTTGGAACAGATCAGCAGCAGAGGGGCAGCAACCTAGATAGATATCTCTCTGCTGGCTGGGACTCTGCGTGCTTCTCTGTGCTGTTTTTTCTCTTCCGGCATTCCTCACTATTATTTAGTGACAGCCTGTTCTGGTGCGTCAGAGGTGCCTCGCAGCTTGCGGCGACAGAACAATACATGTTTTCACACGTGCACTCGGCGTTACGACTTGCCTGCATGCAATATTTCTGCTGGATGAACGATTTTTCTGGAAACTAGCAAAAGTATCATGCATTATTAATGTACGCGAGCTACCTGCTTTGTTGCACGACTCAGAAAAATCGTCGTTTATGAATGTTTTCGGCAATAAGAACAGTGCGAAATTTACGAATGATGGCATTACTGAGGTGTGTAATCGAACATAATTTGCTTATTTCAGATTTATGCAAGAAAGCAGGGTTACCCAGACCAAAAGCATTAGGTGCTCTCCAGCTAGTATTTGGTTGGGGGGAAGCTGTTGACGACATTCGTCAGGTATGCCTCTTGTGACGAACGCTATGTAGGGCATTGTGCACAGGCACTGATCAGGATTGTTGGAGCCTAGCCTATCATACCTATACGCGACTTGAAATACAGCGCAAGAATCAGAAAGGAAATAGACAAGTGCGGATGTGTGGTAGCTATAATAATAGGAACCGGCTCAAATGATGGCTGGCAGGACCAAGAAATTGGATTCGCGATCGGAAGGAAAAAGCACATCATTATGATAAAAGAAGAAAGTGCGGCGCTCAGGGGATTCTTGCAGCGCAGCGACTACATCGTACTGAAGCCGGATGACATGGAATCAAATATTTACGAGTTGTTCTCAAAGATCGGAGCTCTGTTCAGAGGGCTGCGGTGAAGTTGCGATGTGGGATGTGCGGTCACCACTTTGAGATTGTAGTTTCCAGCCAAAAATCGATAGATAATGCCATCGCCAATAAACTGGTGTCTTCAGTTGATTGCTCCAAGTGCTATGCAAAGGTAGGAGTAGAACCAACGACACTTACGTGCATCGAGATGCGGCCCGGCCTTAAAAATACAAACCTACCGAGTTTGGGTTTGGGTACTATTATTGACCGGGAAGTTGCACGAAAGCAGGAAGTAGGCGCGCCCGCACAGGCTTGGCTAACAAACAATGGATAACCATTTAAAAACGATAATTTCGCTTGATTTGCACAGAAAGATTGGGCGAAAATGCACATGGATTCTGTATCGTGGAGGAGTCCGACGATAGCAAGAGCATCTTTATCATCGAGACTGTCAGGCGTGCGATTTCAGACGGACACGCCGTAATACTTGTGTCAGAATCTGATCCACGCCAAACCATCGAAATGCTTGAGAGGAAGGGGTTTGATGCGATCCAGTATATCAATCGAGGAGTGCTGACAGTTTTGGACAATGGCTCTACGTACGCGGTCGCAAGCACTCAGTTGGATGCAAACAAGCTGATCTACAGGTGGATCGGTCTCATTTCCGATATAAAGGAGAAATCGGGGTGCCAGGGGATTATCGTGATAGGGACGCCAAGGCTATTTATCGATACGAACAATATCGACAAATTGATGATGTACGAGCGGCAGATAGGAAGAAAGTTTAACATCCCTCTGGAGGCGGTGTGCTGCTACGATGCAGTCGGGTTTTCAAAGCTCGGATTTACAAATATGATCCGTTTTCTGAACTACCATGAATACACGATCTATCAGGGTGGGGTATTTTTCCAGTGGCAGCCCAGCATGATCCTGAGAATAATCGACAGGGCAATAGATGACGTGCTAGGCCCCGGCACATCTAGGCTGCTTCTAAAGACACTCAAACTGGTATACAATGCTGATCGCGACAGCATTGTGTCAAAGCCGGAGCTGTTCGAAGCCATGTTGCGGGGAGTATTCGGAAAAACCGCAACCATTGTTCTGGATAATATCCAGAGGGAGATAACGAAAGAGCTCATGTATCTGCGCAACGCGCCAAAAGGAGAAGATTAGGGGTAGATGGAGTATAACCAGCTTCTCGATTTCATAGATAACCTGGACACCATCGTCCACCGGCACCTGGTTATGTTCTACGAGGAACCGGAGTATGCCAAGCTGGTTCAGATGAGATTCATAAATACCGGTCTGAAGAAAGGAGAGTGCTGCATCTATGTTGTCAACGACGAGCAGGACCTGCTTTTCATTCGCAGGGAAATGATCGCATACGGTATAGATGTTGATCAGTATGGTAAAAGGGGGCTCTTGCACCTGCATGTAAAAAGGGTCGCAAAGGATCTGGAATCATTCAAGCATTCTACAAGAATGATCTGCGAGGGGTCAACAAAGAAATTCCTCAACCATTATTCTTATCACCACCACCACCAGCAACAACAGCGACCACCGAAGCCGCCTCCGATCAGAGCAGTCGGCCTTGCAATTCCGCATGTGCTTCCTGAAGAAGATAGTAGTAGTGGCGGCGGCGGC
>DATLXY010000309.1:0-7489 GCA_035575335.1 Nitrososphaera sp.
ATTGGAACGTCCATGCAACCCTCGCTGCCAGTGCGCCAAACGTGTCGTCATACACAACCACAGGCATGTCATCACTGATGCCAAGCTCCTGCAGAATCTCGACCATTTTTTCCGGCGTGTCGTTTTCAAGCACGCGAGCAAGAGGCAATGAAACTGCAGTCGGTATGTGTTCCTGATTGTAGTCATCTGCCTTCCGAACATCCACTATCCTCACAGCCTTGTTACGTATGAGCGACCGTAGGGTATCTGCGCTGCATACGATTGGCAGCTTTATCACAGAAGATGAGGATGAGGAGGAAGACGATGTCTTTGCAGGAGCTGTCTTCTTTTTCAAAGCCTTACCCGTCAAGCTGCGCATTCTCCTCTCGCAGTCTTGGCAGAAAAGCGCGCCTCGGATCCATAGTCCATGTACGCATCAGGATCCTCGTTGGGCAGTGGCAGCTGAACCACATCAGCAATCGCTGTCTTGATATCTTCCAGGTTCTTTATCGAGCCTGTACCTTGGCCCTTTGTGATCCTGACGATCCACTGGTGGAAAGTTTCGTTCTCAGATTTCTGCTGTTTGTACAGCTCGATTAACTTCAGCACTACGTCTATCACGCGCTTTGCAGGTACGCGCATTACGGCCTTCCCAAGCTCACCTTGCTCGCCAGCACTTCCTCCAAAGAGCATGGTGTAGGTTGGAACCATCGCGCCGTTCATTCTCGTGGCTCCTCCAAAGAATCCGATTGTTGCTATCTCGTGCTGACCGCAGGAGTTGGGGCAGCCGCTAATCTTGATTGTCGCATCCCGCAGTGAGTCGTCGGTGTCAAGGCCAAGCTCTAGGAACTTGCGCTGTACCTCCTTTGCAAGTCTGTGCGAGTTTGTAATCGCGAGGTTGCACGAAGTCGTGCCTGAGCAGCCAACTGTTGATGCGATCGTGAGTGCGCCGGGATTTGCAAGGCCGGACGACGCGAGTCTTTCGTAAAGGTCTCGGAGTTCTGTGCCGCGGACATATCGGATCGCAAAGTTCTGCTGTGGTGTGTTCCTTGCAACGCCTTCTGCGGAGTAGTCGCGGATTGCGGATGCAAGCACCCTGAGCTGGCTTGCAGTGATGTCGCCGGCTCCGAGGGTGACAAATACCGTAAAGTAGCCTTCCTGCTTCTGCGGTACGACGTTTGTATGGAGCCACCGCTCATATGCAGGGCTTTCCTTAGTAACCTGCTCGTTGAGAACAGGTAGCCTCATCATGTGTGGCGCTCTTGGTAGCTGCCTCGTGTCCTCCTGTGATTTTACATTGAAAGACTGTAAAGTGGAGTAAGAAATTGTCATTTCAACGACCGAACGTTCCTTCAAGACCATCTTTTGGAACTTTTCCCAGCCAGTCTCATGCACCAAATAGCGCATCCTGTTCCTTGCCATGTTATCCCTGTTTCCGTGTCTGTCAAAGAGCCTTACTACTGCCATGCATGTAGCAAGCACCCGATCCTCCGGGGTAAAGTCCTCCAGTAGGTGGCCGATGAACGATGCAGGCCCTAAACCTCCGCCTAGGTAGATCTTAAACCCTCTAACCCCGTCTCTTATCTCCGGCACAAGCCCAACGTCGGCGATCCTTACTAATCCATGCTGTCCGCAGCAAGTAAAGTTGAACTTAAACTTTCGGGGGAGGTTCTGGCACATTGGGTTACGCAGAAAGAATCTTGCTAGCGCCTTTGCATATGGAGTAGCATCAAATGCCTCGTTTGGGCACACGCCCGCAAAGTGGCTGCACATGACGTTACGAACGGTGTTGCCGCATGCTTCTCTTGTAGTCAGCCCAGCTTCGACAAGACCTCTCATGACCTCGCTGGCATCTTCCAGCTGCACCCAGTGGAGCTGGATGTTCTGTCGCGTAGTGACATGTGCGGATCCTATCGAAAAGGCCTCAGAAAGGCTTGCAATCTTTTCGATCTGTTCCGGTGTAACTTCGCCACCGGGGATCTTTATCCGGACCATGGTGTAATCCATATGAAGGCGCGACCCGTATGCCCCATGCTGGAGGCGGAAGCGCCGAAAATCATCCTGTGAGAGCTTTCCCTGCCTGAAAAGTTTGACATTTCTTGCAAAGGTCTCCGGCTCTTCCTCCAGACCCCATTTCGGGTTTGGCTTAGGTGGAGAGATACCTTTTTGTCGGGGATTAGCTGCGGCCAGCCGTGATTTCTTCATTATGTGAGCAAAAAACATACATCAAATCATATATTTTTTGTGGATAGGGGGGATATTAGCAGCAATTCTTGAGACAGGCGGCAATAAACAGTATCTATGTAGAGAAGTTTTTTAATACAACAATCTCCTGTCTAGGCCATGGCAAAGAAAAGGAAGCCAAAGAAAGCAAGCACCAACAAGGTCAATTATGTTCCAAAAGGATACAACTCGGTGACGCCTGCCCTTTTCATACGTGACGCTGCTCAAGCGATTGACTTTTACAAGAAGGCACTGGGTGCGAAGGAAAAATTCCGCATGGCTCGCCCCGATGGCAAGATCATGCACGCAGACATCATGGTTGGAAATTCGCACATTATGCTTGGAGAAGAGGATGTTCAAATGGGTTACCCTTCGCCGCTAACACTCAATGGATCCACGGTGGTCCTCTACGTCTATGTCAGGAATGCCGACAAGGTCTTTGGCCAGGCTGTCAAAGCCGGTGCTAGCGCGACGGTGCCGGTCACAAACCAGTTCTGGGGCGATCGCGCAGGTATGATTACAGACCCCTTTGGGCACAAGTGGTGGATCGCGACACACAAACGGAACCCCACTCGCAAGGAGCTGGAAAAAGGTATGGAAGGAATGGCCGCCCAGCATACCGCCACGCAATAACACAAGCTTAAAATCACCTATCAGCGGGGCTTTTTCAGTGACAAAATGGGCAAGAGAACACTGGTACGTAGAAGGGGCCGCGGAGGCAAGCAGTTCAGGGCGGTCACCGTCGGTAAGATCACACCCGCCAGATATCCTAACTTCAAGCTAGAAGATCATCACAGTGGCAGGGTTGTTGACATTGTTCATGAAAGAGGACGTGATGCCCCTCTAGCAAAGATTCTATTTGATGACGGGAGGTATTCTTATGTCCCGGCTCCGGATGGAACTATTGTCGGTAGTACCATAGAAGTAGGCGTTGGGGCCGCCGCTAGATCCGGCAACATCATGGCATTAGAATCAATCCCCGACGGTACCGTGGTTTGCAACATCGAAAGGAACGCCGGTGACGGCGGAAAGCTGATCAAGTCAGCAGGGTCGTCAGCGGTGGTATTTGCTCATGGAACCGAGGGAGTCACTGTCAAGTTCCCATCGGGCAAGTTTCTCACGCTTAACCAAAAGTGCAGGGCCATGATTGGCGCAGTAGCAGGGGCTGGCCGGAAGGAAAAGCCGTTCCTGAAGGCAGGAACGCGTGCAAAGTACATGAGAGCGCGCGGCAAACTGTATCCAACTGTCAGGGGTGTCGCCCAGGCTGCAGTTTATCACCCACATGGTGGTGGAAGGCACCAGCATATAGGACGTCAGTCGTCAGTAGGAAGGACAACTCCACCGGGTCGCAAGGTAGGCAACATTGCGCCGAGAAAGACTGGCAGAGGTAGGATAAAGGATCCGAACCAGATAAAGTCCGCTTAACCCCTTCCATTTTTTGAGACGCTGCGCGTAACGCCTATATTCTATTCCCTATTTTACGCGTTGTAATCATATGAAAGCAGAGCAGTTTTCAAAAAATGTCTTGGCCCTTGACCCAGATAATATCAGGTTCGCTGGGGTTATGGAAAGATCCGGTCACCTCTATGCCAGTGCAACGAAGAACGGCACGGAGGAATACCTGAAGGGAAGGAACCCGGAGATCAGCCTCGCCCAATCTGCCTACATAGTCGACCTGAGAAAGATGTTCACCCGGGAGCTTGGAAACCTCAACGCAGTAGCTTACTCATATGACAAGGTCAAGTTGATCAACATACCCGTGAAAGAGCATGTCCTTGTCATCTCTACTGAGCCACAGGTCAACACAGACCAGATGGTAGAAAAGATATCCAAGTATATCAAGTCCGTTGAAAACGAGCTCTCGCTTTACCCGCCAAGCAACATCGTAAATGAGGAGAAGAAGGAGGCTCTCAGGAATCTTCACCAATCAGGTATTTCTGAAGAGCTGATCGCAGAACAGCTTGACCTGGATGTCAACACAGTCAAGATGCTGATAGCAGAGATGAAGTGAAAATACGAACAGTCACTACCCAATCCCTTGAATTTTTCCCGTGACTTCCAGATGTACCAGGTGGCGGCGCTGAAGTGGAGCCTCCAGGAGCGAGCAATCCCCGTATGATTTCACGGGTTGGAACTTCGAGATAATATGCTTTCTGCATCGCTTTCCTGATCCCCAGATCGCCCAGAGGCAGAACATCCGGTCTTCCCAGACAGAATATCAGAAACATTTCCACCGCCCACCTGCCTATACCCTTCACCTGTATCAGTTGCTCGACTACCTCCTCGTCACCCATGCGGGACATCCGAGAAAGTTTCAGCCTGCCGTCGGACGCCCTTGCAGCGAGATCCTTGAGATATTCTATTTTTCGCGCAGAAAGGCCGGCAGCGCGCAGCTTTGGAATCCACTGTCTCCAACAGCTGGACCGGTCGCTAAAACCTACCATAGATCGGTAAATCGCCTATATATGGCATCTGCCATCCTGCCAGCGAGTTGCTGATAGATTATCGCTTCCACGAGTGAGAGGGAATGGGTCTTTTCGAAGCCTGATTTCGTAGGGGCCGACCGACTCTATAATCGCGGCTAGCCGCGGGTCGGCTGCTGACAGATGTTTCAATTCCTCTTCAGCAGCCATTTAGCTCTTACACCGGAAGCGAATTAAGTAACGCGTCAAAGTTTGCTCTTGTCTGCTCGCGCTTGTATGTTTTGAGCGCAAGAAGCACTTTTTCCCTGTCAACCTGCAATGTCTTCTGCACCCTGGCGGCGACTGCGCCGTGCAGGAAAATCGACTGCGCTGCCGCAGTCACATTGCCCGCCTTTCGGTTTGTGCTAGCGCTTTCAAAGTCGATGATGTATGGCTTACTCGAAATTATGATATGCCTGTCGAGCCTGCTCAGCTCCCCGTGATCAAGACCAGCCCTGTCGAGATCGTAACACTCTTCCAGCACAATCCTTGCCATCGTGCGTAGCCTTGCCTCAGGCGCCTCAGAAACCCAGTCCACAATGCTCTGACCGTCAATAAACTCCATGGCCACTAGGTTCTTTGTGAAACCCTCAAGTCTAGGTCCGACACCGGCGTCATTTGCGATCTTGTGTAAACGTGCTTCATCATCCATTCTCTTCCTGTCGGCGTCCAGCCTCCTAATCTTTAACGCACAAGTCTTGTTTCCAATTCTTGCCCGCAGCACTATTCCAACGTGACCCTTGCCTGCCACTCGTGACCCATTGATAGTTGTCCTGCCGCCAAGCGCTATTGAGGTCACTCCGAGCGACTCCATTTCGGCTATGCGACTATTGTATTCACTCTCCAAAAAGCGCGGGTAGCAAATCAGCGGCACCAAAGCCTGTGCCCCGATGTCCAGCTCATCCGAAAATGAGGCGCTCTGTTGAGACGACATCGCTGACAGCCTCCTTTGCAACTCCTCTTGTCTTTGCATTCCCGTGATAAACTTTGAGTTTACCTGCAATAATAAGATCCTTTGGAAATCCGCTGCTATCAGCGCTTTGTAAGAGCCACCTAGCATACTTGACAGCATCGGTAGCCTTTCTATCAACCAGCATTGTCACTCTCATTTCCCTGTCGACCCAGACCATGTGAGACTTTTCCTTGCCTGCAAGAAACCTGCTAACGTCCCTCCGTCTGAAAATTTCAGGACCCCTCTTCTTGGTATAAGGCGGCAGAGTCATCGATTCCAACAAGAATGCCAGTGCGGCGGATCTCTTTTCGTCTGTGATACAGGAGCTCCGAACTACAGTAAAGCCGGCCAGCTCCAACTGCTTTGCAATTGCGCTGGTTCCCCTCCTTAGCTGTCCCCACACCACGTCAGGGCTGCGCTCCCTATGAGTGAATTCCGCCACCAGCACGTTAGAGTACAGCCTTTTCTTGTCAATACCTCTTCGGTAACCCTTGAAAAACTTAACAGACGGCTGGTCGACGAAGGACCTTGCTGCAAGCATAAACTTGCCAACACTCTCCGGCGATATCGCGGTGCCAAGATTGCGCCGGCTGTCGATTGGATCGATTATGATTACTGGACTTCTAAAACCCTTGATGACGTCCGGATCATAGTATGTAGTGGCCACTATTTGTCTCTCCTGCCAGTCCGCAGCTGCACGCAACGTCTCTTCAAACGACCCGTACTTGTGCACTAGCACTTCAGAAACGTAACCACTAAATCCGGCTGTGGAGATTTGAGCACCGTATATTCCAACGGATTTGAGAAACTTTTTCAGCAATCTTGTCTGTTTTCTTTTTTCGTCGTCGAAATTCCTGCTGATAAATTCGGTATGGAAGGGCGACCTGTCTGCGGCGCTCTGCCACCTGCCCGGCTCGACATCGTAACATGGCACTACGTTTATCCGGACGTTCCTTACGAACGCCTCGACATAAGGGTGGTCTGAGTAGCGAAGTCTCGCCCTGTGAGCACCTAACGCCTTCAGGCCAACAGACCTTCCAAGCTCCTCAAACCTTTGTACCGACACCGAAGACTTGACCTTGAAAAAAATATCAATATCTGCATCCCCTCTGAGCCAAGTTCCCTTCGCAAAAGATCCACCAAATATAACACTTACAACGTCGCTCATGCCAGACACCTGCTTCTCTACAAGATCCTTGGCCTTCTCAGCCACCGCGGTTATCCGACGTACTTCGCTAGGCGAAGGCTCGCACAGAGGCAGCACCTTTTCCACCACGGCGCCGATGCCAGACATACTCTAGCTCATTTCTTGGCCTCTACGGTATAAATGTTCGAGTAGATAGGCCCCGAGGCAGTAAGATCGCTCTTCTTGAGGTGCAATCTGTCTATCAGATCGGAACCAAAAGTGTGGTTCTGATACTTTGCTGCAATGTCGTTTATTGCTACGGGACGTCCTCTTGTGCGGAAGATGGTCATGTGTGGAGAAAACGGTTTGTCGGGGTAAAATCCAAGCTCTGCCATCTTTGCAATGACGCTGTCTGCGAGGGCAGTCAGCTTTTGCCCGCCCGCATGGTCAACTCCGACCCAGATCACGCGGGCTGAGGAAGGCCTTGGAAAGGCTCCGACTCCGACATAGGTCAATTCAAAGGGCTCGAAACACACTTCGGACAGCCTGTCCTTTATTTTCAAGACATCGTTGTCGCTCTTTTCCCCCAGGAAGATAATAGTAAAGTGAAAGTTCTGGGTTCCTACCGGTTTGATATCCCTTGTGCTCCACCGTGCAGCGGAGATCATCTCGTTCTGCAGCTTGGCTATAGCATCCGATGAAGCATCGACTGCGATGAAAACCCGCATTATTACCCTAACCAACTCT
>DATLXY010000310.1:0-2709 GCA_035575335.1 Nitrososphaera sp.
GGTTCGTGAGCGAGGCGCTGTGTCACATTTTGATTCACAAGTTGCTGTGTAACAAGGATCCGCTTGTCCAAAGATTGCTTGCATTCCTTGTAGGGAATGACTCTCTTATCTTTGAATAGTTGTTCGCAGTGTCTGATTTCTCTGTCGAGGAATGCAGGTTTGGCCTGTCTTTGCGCGTCTTCTAAGACAAAATCAAGCGCCTGTGCACCAGTGTAGTAGGGCTCTGACTCTTTGGGCCATTCGAGGTGATCGCCGGCCTTTTCCAGTTTCGGATTTCTTTGAATTTTTACTTCGGGTTCAATAAATGCGAACATCCGCAATGACTCAGGAGCTAGCTCCTCCAGCGCTTTCAAGACCAAGATCTTGTTTGAAGGAAACAACAAGTTTGCGTCCGGCATCATTTTCGTGTCTGGATGAAAATAGTCCCCGAAAAAGACGCAGCGTATGGTTACGTTTTCAATCGTGCGTGTCAGTTCATCGAGGGCGGCAATTACAGGTGCAATTAGGCCTCCTCCAGTACCTCCAATAACAGACCCCACAACAGCTATATGTGTGTCCTCGTCAATCGATAGCCCCTTGACAAGCTCACTGGAATTTACATCGAGAACTGCAGAAAGCGCGGGGCGGGCGTACATGCCCTCCTTTACTTCTTGCGTGAGCGTCCCGTTGTCAAATATCCCCTTGACCGGATGGAATCCCTGCAACTCAGAGAGTTCTTTTCCAGAGAGGTTTTCGCTAGCACTTCCCGTTGCTTCGCTTTGGATTCTATTGAATTGAATAGAAGCTACGCCTTCATTGCTCCCATATTGGGCCAATTTCAGAAATTCAGAAATGGCCGAAATAGACCTGTAAAGTTCGTCTGTGTCTATCACCAGGGCCCGAAAGGGTGACACTTTCCCCGCAAGGTAGAGGAGTGAGTAGTAGTGTAGGACAATTTGACCTGTCCCGCCGACTGCAACTATGACATGGTTTGCCACTGGGCCTCCTCGCCCTCACCGTGCCCGAATTGAAGTCAAGCCCTTAGTTCCTAGCCAAACAAAGAAAACTAGCCAATAGACCACTGACCACCCTGCACACGCGAGCACGTAGGCTATACTAAGCGGCCAAAATTGGGCTGCGGTCAAAGAAGAAGCTACTTGATAAAGTCCCCAAAAAAGGCCGTCTGTATTGAAAGCTTCTTTGCAAGCAAAATATTCTTTCGGAACTCCTGAGAACAAAAAGCCACTCAGTGAAGTCCATCCCGTGGGAAGGGTGGCTTGCCATGGGAGAATCACAAGAATCAAATAGCCAAAAAGAACCATCCCGGCGGCAATTTGAAGCCATCGCAAATAAGGCCGTGTTAACCACCATTTGCGCCTTCGCTTTAAACGATCCATTGAGAAAACTAGCGGTGGATAAATGAGAGGCACAAGAAATGTCGCCACAAAGGCATACAGAAGCACCTCAGTGCTCCATTGTTTCGAGAATGACGAATCCAGGTCTGCGCACGGAATGACTTGTGAACTGTTTTCAGTTTGCGCAAGAAGTGCGGGGCTGACACAGAGAACCAAAGACACGAAAATGCAGGCCCTGAGAAGTTGCCTCATAGGATCCCCTTCGTTTTTCCAACAAACCGACGGGCACCGAACAAGTGTCGGGTTTATAAGTTGAAAGTACTTTTGAGTCAAGTACTTTGTTCAGACCTCAATGTTACGTAACGTTACGAAAGTTAAAGCCATTGAAGATCTATCAGGTGATAGCTCCTCATGAAATCATTACCCACCCATTTATTCTGGGTCGTGAAAGCTCTCTAGTTCAAAAGATTCCTTACAGTGGAACTGTCAATCCTTCAGACTCGAAAAATCAGACAGGATTCTTTGGAATAATATGTTCGGGTTTGCAAACTCGTCTGACCCAAGTTAGAGACGATCGATGCTATTTAAGATTTTCGGATTAGAAGAAATTGATACGTGATTTCTATCCTTAAACTCTTAAAAGCATGACAAAAATAGTGTGTAAAAACCAGCTGATCATGCACTGTAAGTGAATTGTCATCGAACAGTTTCCTGAAAAAGATATTGAAAGCTGCTCGACCAAGATGATAAAGACTCAACGACGAATCGTTGCGCGCTTTATGGCATCTTCAAGCTGGGGATGCAACAGACAGGAAGCTTGATGGACAAAGCAGAAGACGAGAACAAAGGCATAACCCAGCTTGCGTTTCCAATTTGCTTCCACTCTCCTTAGTTCGTCAAACATGAACTTCCAAAGCTTCATCCCCTCGTTGGCCCTGACATGCGAAGCGAATTGATCTGCGCGCACTTCCTTGCCAGAGTATTGCAAGGTTGGAAATCCAAGTTCGCAAAACTCGTATTCGATAAGCTCTCTGAGCTCATGTAAGAGCGTATGTTCCTTGCCGCCCGGAAAAGCCTCTTCCTTTGCGAGTGTGATTTCTCGCTTCGCACCGTAATTTCCATTAATCCCATGTAACCCCTCTGGGAGGGGTTCAATCGAAACCTGTATTTCCAGCTTATTGCAGATGCTCAAAAGGGCTTCCAACCCGGCAAAATCATGAGAGAAATAGGTGGCAAACTCCTCCGCTAGTTTGCCTTCCGAAGGCGGCCAGTTCTCTTTGTAACGAGAAATGACATCCTTGCAAAACGTTATGAGAGCGTCGGCGGGTTGTGTAAGTTGCTCCAATGCTCATTCCACTTGCAAGAGCTTCCGTCC
>DATLXY010000311.1:0-4260 GCA_035575335.1 Nitrososphaera sp.
AACATAATTAATGGAGGTGTTGAGCCGGCTCTGAAGCGCCCTGTATTCTGCAAGTCCTTTGATCGCGTTAGCCTTGAGATATAATTTGCTCTGTTGTGACCAGAATATCTTGATGAGCTCTACCTTTTCGTCAACGACGTCTGAAATATCATAGAATGCCTGAGGTCTAAAGTCCTTGGTAAGCGGTATCTCGTACGACATGATGTTGGGAATGAACCGTCCCGCCTCAATTGTGGACGACGCGACAGCCTTATGGTCGTGGTGTACGTCACCCAGCGAATGTGTGATAATGAGGTCGGGATCGGCCTTGTTGATGAAGAATTCGACGTTGTTGATAAGCTCGCTATTGTTAAGGCTCAGCTTTGTGTCTTCAAAATTGTCCAGCCAGAGTGCCTTTGCGCCGATGAATTTTGCAGACTGGAAAAGCTCTCTTGTCCTCTGCTCCGGATCGCCAGAAGCTTCTCCTCTAGTAAGAGTGTACATGTAAACATTGTGTCCTTGCCTCGCAGCTTTGATCAAGAGTCCACCGCAACCCAATTCGATATCATCCGGATGCGCACCTATTGCTAGAATGTTCACGAGTGCAACTCTCTGTCGCGTCTATTTATCGCTGAACTAACCTTTTTCTATTAGATTCAGCTTGCCTCTAGAAGCGCCCCTTTGACGATTCTTTTTGGACAAAATTGCTGTGGGCTTAAAAATTGGCCGACGGAGGCTTGAGTGGATGCAGAAGAAAACATGGTTACATCGGCTTACAGACGGGTCTAATCTGTGGTTTAACGCTGTCAAAGCGGAAGACGAAGGAGATTATGAAGGCGCAATTTCGTACTACATAAAGGACGCACTTGAATGCATAAAGCAGCACTCACTTGTCAGGGCAGCGCTTAGTTGTTCGTGTGCGGCCAACTGTCTTGAGCGGATAGGCGCGCCATCGCTTGCGCGAGTTTTATATTCTGAGGCTGGATCAATTTACGTTGAAAATTCTGAATTATCGCTCTCGGAGTCTATCAGGGAAGCTTTGTGGTCTCTGCAAGAAGCATTTGAGAACTATGTCCTTGCCGGCGATAGCGCTGCCGAGATTGTTCGCGATAGGTATGTCATACTCGCGGCAAGGACAAGCCCATTTTCCAAAATAGGTAATGTGGTAAAAGACCTAGAGCCGCACAGAGCAGAACCTGTCACGCTTGGCCCGATAAAGGAGACGAGAATTGCTCAACATATTCTCGCACAGATTGAAGCCTTTGTAAAGGCAAGAAAGATCAGTAAGACTTGCGCGGTCAAGTCTGATCCGAATCACGTTATGAAGGCAATTGACCGAAGTGGAAGGGGAGGCAGCAGACTAGATGAAAAAGGTATTGTTAGTTAACTGGGATAGCTACCCAAACGTCACCTGCGGGGGAGTGTACTCGTGGGAAAAGGTATTGATTGACAACATGACGGACTATGAGTTCACAGTAATCAACCTCCTTTCAAACCCGAATGTCAATGGCGAGTTTGACACACCACCTCATGTCAAACAGGTAATTGACATCCCGCTTTTCGGGTCGCACAGGTACGAGGAGTTTTACAAAGAGAAGAATAGGCCACTCTTGGGAAAAATAGTGCAAACGAAGGATCGAGTGATAGTCGAAGATTTCATCCCTCTTTACAAGAGGTTCCTTGAAAACATATTCTCAAACAACTGCAATCCAGCGGAACTTTCCAAAATAATCTTCGAACTCCATAAGTTCCTCTCTATTTATGATTCAAGAAAGTGTTTTGAGCATACGCTCGCATGGGACGTATTCCTCGAACAGCTCGAGAAAGACCTGTTATACCGAGAGATGACAGTAAGAGAAGCGCTTACCGCTTTTCAAATAATCCAGCGCAACATGCAGATCTTGTCACTCCAAATACCTAGAGTTGATCTTGCGCACTGCTCGCTCGCCTGGTTCCCAGCGATGATTGCCATATCTGCAAAGATGGAGTATGGCTGCCCCATAATTGTCACAGAACACGGAGTTGCGTTTAGGGAACTTTTGCTTTACTATAATGCCTACCTACGCGACGAGCCAGCCAACATCTTCTGGAAGCAATTTTCCGCAAATGTCGTAAGGGCAGTGTACTTTATGGCAGATGTTATTGCGCCGGTATGCTATGCAAATGCAAGATGGGAAGAAAGCCTTGGAGCAAGCCCGTCCAAGATAAAAGTTATCTACAATGGAGTCGACACTAACAAGTTCAGACCACTAAACGTAAAACGGGATGATGTCCGACCAACAGTCGCTTGCATCGGTAGGGTGGATGTTTTCAAGGACATAGTGAATCTGATCCATTCTATACGGTACGTCAAGAATTCGGTTCCTGATGTCCAATGTCTCATTTACGGAGCGTCTACGGACCTAGAATATTCTGCACGTTGCATCAATATGGTCTCCGCTCTCGATTTGACAGAAAATGTCCGGTTTATGGGCAAGGTCAAGGATCCAGAAGTAGCATACAACTCTGCTGATGTGGTAGTAATAAGTAGCATCACAGAGGGCTTTCCGTTTGCAGTAATCGAAGCAATGGCTTGTGGAAGGGGAATCGTCGCGACAGATGTTGGAGGGATAAGCGAGGCTCTGGAAGGATGTGGTCTTCTCGTGCGCAGCAGTCATCCGCAAGAGCTTGCAAACGCGATTACAAAGTTATTGCAGGACAAAAATCTCCGGTCGAAACTGGGCGCGCTGGCAGTTCGCAGGGTGCAAGAGCTCTTTACACTCGACAAGTCTTTGGGACAATATCGGGAAGAGTACGAACGGCTAACAATCGGAAGAATTCTTTCTCCTCGGATAACCGTCTCCAAGGAGGCGGCCACACTTTGAGGAGTATCTGCAGAGCGCTCGTAACGGGTGGAGCAGGCTTTATTGGAAGTCATATTGTGGACGAGTTGATTGCGAGAGGAATTGAAACATATGTAATCGACAACCTGAGCACTGGCACGCTTGACAATCTCGCACAACATCGTGGAAACAGTCTACTCCACTTTATAGCTGGCGACGCGCGTAAAGTGGATCTATTAATGCAGGACGCAAACATAGATGTCGTCTTTCATCAAGCTGCCATTGCAAGCGTTCCTCAGTCTGTGAGCCATCCAATGCTTGTTCACGACGTCAATGTTAACCTGACGCTCCATCTACTGAACTATTGCGTCAAGACGGGCGTCAAGCGGTTCATCTTTGCATCTTCAGCCGCAGTTTATGGGATTTTGGAAGGCGAGGCCTCGGAGGATCTGCTCTGTAGACCAAACTCGCCCTATGGTGCAAGCAAGTTGGCAGTCGAAAACTATCTACACGCTTACCTACAAACATATGGACTTGAAACGGTGATACTTCGCTACTTTAACGTCTATGGCAAGCGCCAGCATTACAGCGATTACAGCGGCGTAATCACTATTTTCATGAACAAGTTGCTTAGACGCGAGCGACCAACGATCTTCGGAGATGGCCTGCAGATGCGCGACTTTGTCCATGTCGAAGACGTCGTACAGGCAAACATGCTTGCGATGGAGTCAGCAAATGCTGTAGGAGAGATGTTCAATGTTGCTTCTGGTAGAGCGACCACGATACTCGATCTCGTACAGATCATGAAGGGCTTGGTCGGAGCTTCAGAGATAGAACACGAATTTGCGCCGCCGCGACCTGGCGACATGAAGCTCGGCCTTGCTTCTATCGAAAAAATTCGGTCAGCTTTGGGATACGATCCTAAAGTACAGATGCAGAAGGGTCTGAAGTCGCTACTTGAGTCCATAGGGATCAAGCCACAGCAGGTGACAAGAGTGCGAGCCGGAGAGGCGGCGGTCTCATAGATATGGAATCGACCAATAAGGTTTCTCGCGAGGCGAGATTGTTTGCTAGAAAGGCTGCTAGGTCGATAGCGGAAATACAGCAAAGCGTCAACAACATGGCAGACGTTGTGGTATTCTTGGAGGTTCTCGGCTTTGATGACAGGATTGCAAGAAAGAATGGTTTCGAAAACCTGCAAGAGTTAGCAAAATATGTCTACAATTTCGTAGACGCATATGACGAAGAGGGAAGGCTAGACGCGGTACAATCTATGGCGATGGAGGTACCAAGAACAGGGAAGCGTCTTGCAGAGAGCCTAGCCATGATATTCCCTTGGTTGGGTTCGCTCGTTCTCTTGTTCGTAACTGGGGTATCCTTATGGATGGCGTGGGGTTTGCCCCCAGACATCACAACTGCGTTTCTAGCAGGGGTTTTCTTGGGTCTAGTTCTGACTGAA
>DATLXY010000312.1:0-3991 GCA_035575335.1 Nitrososphaera sp.
CCGGCAGGTACGCCAGTGGTCAGAAGAGGTGCCAGATATGCGAGATATTCATCAAGTGGGATGGTCTCTGGTGCCCATGCTGTGGCTACAGGCTCAGAACAAAGCCTCGGAACTTGAAGTACAAGGCAAAGCTGAGGGCTAGGACGAAACAGGAACTAAAGGTAGCCAAGCCCATTACTGTCCGTGCAAGGTAAGCCAATAAGTAACGAGCCTGGTGTAATGGAAGAGAAGATTGTTAGCTCGGGGCATGGACGAGATTTTCTACTCCAAGTTAACTTTTTTCAAAACGGTTGTTTTATTTTCATTTCAGAGGGCGAGCACAGGATAGGCGCGATTTCAGTCGCGATAAGCACCCAAAACAAAGCCAACGTGGCCAAGGTAATTCCAAGCAAGTACGATTCTATCTTTGTCAATAGCATCGCAGAGAAGGTATCCTCGATGATAAACGGTATTTGCGTGGTGTCGCTGCACAGTAAGGCGCAGTTGCAGTTAGATGACATGAAAGCAATTATGGGAGAGGTAATGACCATCATTGGTAGCAAGAAGCATGATGAAGGGCAGCAATAGCAATAGTGTCGACCTCCGAGGCTTCTTGGCGCTCCTTGAGTCAGAGGGCGGTCTGGTGCGGGTCAAACGGGATGTCAGCCCAAAATTCGAGCTTGCCGCTGTGACTGCGAAGCTTGACGGAAAGCAGGCCGTCATGTTTGAAAAAGTCCATGGAAGCAAGATGAAGGTAGCCTGCAATGTCGTAGGCACTCCGAAGAAATTCTACTATGCACTCTCTGGAGCGCGCAAGATTGAAAAACCGCAGGATGTCAAGCGCGCGATTCATACAAGAATCACCGAGGCGCTGATCAGCCTGTCTGAACCAGTGAAAGCACAATCCGGCGCGCCGTTTGAGAAAAATTCCTCAACGAATTTGAACGATTTACCAATAGTCACGCATTTTGAGAAAGACGCAGGTCCATTCATAACAGCATCCATCGTTTTTGCAAAGGATCAGGAGAAGGGCAGCCAGAACCAGTCCACTCACCGCCTTCTGCATCTCGACGAAAGGCACATGGCAATAAGGATGGTCGAGGGAAGACATTTGCACAAGTGTTTTACCTATGCCAAAGACCACGGAGAAGACCTAAAGGTCGCAATCGGGATTGGCGTCCACCCTGCGGTGAGCATTGCAGCTGCATACCAGGCTGCATACGGGGTCGACGAAATGTTGATTGCCAATTCTCTTCTTGATGGCAGGCTTTCGCTCACAAGGACTAGCTACTCTCAGCTGTATGTACCATCCCATACGGAGATCGTTATTGAAGGAAAGATACTGAAGGATAAGACGCACGAGGAATGGATGGTGGAGATGCTCCGTACTTATGATTTCAAACGAAAGCAGCCCGTCTTTGAATTGGAAAAAATATGGTTCCGCGACGATCCAATCTATCACGACATACTGCCAGGGTACTCCGAGCATCGACTCTTGATGGGCCTGCCGGTCGAGGCAAAGATGTTCGATTACATCAAGAATGTGGTGCCCACAACTCAGGCAGTGCATCTCACAGACGGCGGCAGCAACTGGCTGTCTGCTGTGATTCAGATTAAGAAGAGGCTTGAAGGCGAGCCCAAGAACGCGCTCATGGCTGCATTCTCTGCACACCCATCGCTCAAGATGGCTATCGTGGTAGATGAGGACATCGACCCCACCGATCCGGTTGCTGTAGAATATGCAATTGTCACTAGGTCTCAGGCAGACAAGGACTTTATCATCATCCCAAACTCCAAGGGGTCTAGCCTCGACCCATCAAGCGACCAGACCAACCTGCTAACGACAAAGCTAGGCATCGACGCGACCGCTTCCCTCCTAAAGCCGAGGGAAGGATTCGAGATCGCCAAGATCCCCGGCGAAGAAGAGGTCGAGCTTTCAGAGTATATCTCAGGAAGGACAAGAGATTAAATAGCCTATGGTGGTAAGTCACTAAGATAATGAAGGTCAATAATTTTGCCATGAAGGATTGGCACCTTGAGCACGTGGAAAAGGTTATTGTCCGTTATGTGAAAGGCGTTTCCCCCGATGCTTCTTCTTTTGAAAAACGAAATTACAAAAAATACAGCACGATTTCAAGCTGCACCAAGCAGATTGAATATGACATCAAGCACGGGGTCACGATGGACGAGGTCCTCAATGTCCTCCACAGAATTAGACACGACAAGCAGTTCAGGGATCTGCAAAAGAACCCCGAATCACTTCAGCGCCTCGACGAGCTTGAAAGACAGCTTTCGGCGCCGAAAAAACTAGCAACCGCGTGGTACTAGAAGATGACAGAGTACCGCTTTACTGACGGAAACCTGATCATCCTATACGCTATACACAGGAGTAAAACCAGTAATGGCAGCGATGACCTTCCTGATTACATCAAAGAGCGGGTGAAGCTGGGTCTGGAGACTTACCACAGAGTCATAAAGTCAAGGCCGGACAGACACAAGACCATGGTCATAGTAGTCGGGGAACAGAGTTCGGCAGAAAAGGTCAAGCAAGCTCTCGTTGAAGGCGGAGTGAACCCCGACATTATTGCGATCGACAGTGAATCAAAGAACATGGCCCAGACCGTAGGCACAGTTGTTGACATGATAAAGAGCAAACCAAATCCTCCGTTCATCTACTTCGTTGGCTCTGTCTGGTTGCAGGACATTTTCAATTCTACGGTAATTTCAAAGCTGAAAGGCTACAGGATGCAGTTTTACGGAGCACTTGATCATAGGCCGGTTGACGAAGTGGAGAAGGAGAAGGCGCTTGACGCCCCCAAGAAGGGCATGGAATACTACAAGCACCAGGCCAAGAACAAGGCCGTCGACATGCTTCTGAACATCATATTTCCGGACTAAGTTTTAATATCCTTGCGATGTCGCATCTATTACAGGAAAAGCGGTCATCGTCTAGTTTGGTCTAGGACACTGGCCTTCCATGTATGCGTGCTCAAAAAGTGCATGTGAAGACAGCCCGTAACCCGGGTTCAAATCCCGGTGACCGCACTTTCCTTACAATTCAGATGAAAACTGCCGTTCCTGGAATGTCGTTCCAGACTCTATTATGGCCATTCCTGTGATACGCCAGCTGATCTCTTCATTATTGTTCAAAATCCTGTTGAAGAGATCCGCGCGGGCATCGGAGTAATCGAAAGTGAATGTGTCACAGATTGTAATTGGACTATTGGTAAAGAGCGCTGGCCTTCCATTGACAGGGATGTCCTCGTATGATATCGTGTCCGATCCTACAGATTGACCGTCAGCGAACAGCGCGTATTCGATCTTTGATGTCGTCAGTGTATATTCGCTTCCGTTAGTGACGTTGAGGCAAATCCGGAGGTCAAGGCTTTGGACAGCTCCGCTTCCTGATGCAAGCGAGACGCTGCTAAGATCAAGTGAAACGTCGTTGGGGTCAAACGGCGTGGCGACAATGATAGGATAGAATATGATCATGAGGGCAACGGCTGCGATAGCAACGATGAGCGCTAGCCTCCTCGGACCGATTATCAACTGACCCTAGGTGACTCGCAGAGCTGATTAAAACTTTTCTAGTTGTTGTACTTACACACACATAGGTAACAGATTCGATTACCAACATGGGAACACTTCCGGCTAGGAAGTGTCATCATAGATAGAAGAGACAAGATTCAACCTTATCCACGAACACGAACACGAACGTACTGGGGAGAGCGTCACCAACATCCGCAGAAGAAAGTACGGCGTATCAAGGAAGACATACTACAAGTGGAAGAAAAAGGTACCTTGTACGCGGCATATATAGAAGGACTGAAGGACCTATCAAGTAGGCCAAACAGTACGACTGAACAAAAGGTAACCCCTGAGCTAGAACAGAAGATCGTCCTCGGCCTACGCCTGGACAGCAGCTTTGGTACTGCCAGAATAAAATTCAGGCTAAACAAGAGGCTATGGGTATCCCTCAGTAGCAGTAGCGGCGGCAGCAGCGGCAGCAGCA